>DASSJA010000351.1:0-3167 GCA_035691445.1 Burkholderiales bacterium
CGCGAAACTCGAAGCCGTCGATGTTGGCGGTCTCGCCGCGCCGGGGCAGCCGTCCGAGTTGCTTCATCAGCAGGCCAGCCACCGTGTCGAAGCCCTCCTCCTCGGACAGGTGCGCATTGAAGTATTCGTTGAACTCCTCGATGCGCGTGATGCCGCGGACGGTGAACTGCCGCTCCGTTTCTCTGCGAATGTTGTGTTCGTCCTCGACGTCGAACTCGTCGTCGATCTCACCGACGATCTGCTCGATCACGTCCTCGATCGTGACCAGGCCCGCGACGCCGCCGTACTCGTCGACGACGATCGCCATGTGGTTGCGGTTTGCGCGAAATTCGCGCAGGAGCACGTTCAGGCGCTTGGACTCGGGCACGAACACGGCGGGCCGCAGCATGTCGCGGACCTTGAAGTCTTCCTCCCCTGCGTAGTAGCGCAGCAGGTCCTTGGCGAGAAGCACGCCGATGACGTCGTCCCGGTTCTTGTCGACGACCGGAAAGCGCGAATGAGCCGTGGCGATGACGTGCGGAATGAACTTCTCGGGAGTCTCGTTGACGTCGATCATGTCCACCTGCGCTCGAGGCACCATGATGTCGCGCACCTGCATCTCCGAGACCTGCAGTGCGCCCTCGATCATCGACAGCGCATCGCCGTCGAGCAGGTTTCTCTCGAACGCCGAATGCAGCAGCTTCACCAGGTGCTCGCGGTCCTCCGGCTGGCGCATCAGCAGGGCGGAAAGCCGTTCGAGCAGCGAAGGTTTGTTCGATTCGTCCATGCCTGCGGAGGAGTCTTTGCGCCGATGAGCCCGGGGCCCGGGACGGTCATCGGGCGGCGTCGTAGGGATCAGGATAACCGAGTTTTGCCAGTAGCCTCTTTTCCAGCGTTTCCATTCGTCCGGCCGCTCGCGGCCGGAGGTGATCGTATCCCTGAAGGTGCAGCACCGCGTGCACGGTCATGTGCGCGAAATGCGATTCCAGGGTCTTCCCCTGGAACCGCGCTTCGCGCGCGATCAGCGGCGCGCACAGGACGATGTCGCCCTGCACCATGCCGCGCGACCGCAGATAGGGGAAGCTGAGCACGTTGGTGGCGTGGTCCTCGCCGCGGTAGCGGCGGTTCAGGCGCCGCGCCTCGGCCGCCGCGACGACCCTCACCGTGATTTCGGCCGAACCCTTGAGGGCCGCGCGCACCCAGCGGCGGAGCTGAGCCGGTGTCGGGGCGCGGACTGCGCGCGAGCCGATCTGGAGCTGGATCTCAAGGCGCGGCTTGCGCCGGCGACGAGGCGGCACGGGTCTTATTCGTCCCCGTGACGCTCGTACGCGTCCACGATGCGCTGCACCAGGGGATGGCGAACGACGTCGTCGCTCTTGAACTCGCTGAACGCGATTCCCCGGACGTCGGCCAGGATTTTCTGAACCGCGACCATGCCGCTTTTCTGTCCGCGCGCGAGGTCGATCTGGGTAATGTCCCCCGTCACCACTGCCTTCGAACCGAAGCCGATGCGCGTCAGGAACATCTTCATCTGCTCCGGAGTCGTGTTCTGGGCTTCGTCGAGAATGACGAAGGAATGGTTCAGCGTGCGCCCGCGCATGTACGCAAGCGGGGCGAGCTCGATCGCGCCGCGCTCGAACAGCTTGCCGGCCTTGTCGAATCCGAGGAGGTCATATAGCGCGTCGTACAGCGGCCGCAGGTAGGGGTCGACCTTCTGCGCGAGGTCGCCGGGCAGGAAGCCGAGGCGCTCGCCGGCTTCCACGGCCGGGCGCACGAGCACGATCCGCTTCACCGCGTCGCGCTCGAGCGCATCGACGGCGCACGCGACGGCGAGGTACGTCTTGCCGGTTCCCGCCGGGCCGATGGCGAAGGTGATGTCGTGCTCGAGGATGTTCTGGATGTACTGCCGCTGCCTGGGCGTGCGTCCGTGCAGGTCGGCCCGCCGCGTGAGCAGGGGCGTCTCGCTCCTTGCGCCGCCCCGCGCGCGGACCTCGATCAGGCCGAGCTGAATGTCATCGATGGTGAGGTCGCGTTTGGCCTCTCCGTAGAATTTTTGCAGAACCTCGGCTGCGCGGGAAGCTTGCGCCCCACGCAGGGTGAACCGCTCACCGCGACGCGCAATCGTGACATCCAGCGCCGTCTCGATCTGCCTCAAGTTTTCGTCCAGCGCGCCGCAAAGATTGGCGAGACGCTGGTTGTCGACCGGAGTAAGGACGAGTTCCAGAGGGCGGGTTTTCAAGGACTAGACTGCCGCGCGGACTTCGCCACGCAGCGTGTGAGCCATCGCCGCGGTGATCGTCACGTCGACGAAGAGGCCCACGAGCCGCCGCGGGCCGCTGAAGTTGACGACGCGGTTGTTCCCCGCGCGGCCCGACAGTTCTCCCGCGTTTCTGCGGGAGACCCCGTCTACTAGGATCTGCTGGCAGGTGCCGATCATGCGCTCGCTGACGCGGCCCGCGTGCGCAGCGATGCGCTGTTGCAACCGCGCCAGACGCGCCAGCTTCTCCTCGCTGGTCGTAGCGTCGGGGAGCTCGGCCGCGGGCGTTCCGGGTCTGCGGCTGTAGACGAAGGAGAATGAATCGTCGAATCCGACGTCCTCGACGAGCTGCAGCGTGGCCTCGAAATCCCGCTCGGTCTCTCCCGGGAATCCGACGATGAAGTCCGAGGAGACGCTGACCCCGGGGCTCGCCGCCCGCAGCCTTCGGACGATGGCCTTGTACTCGAGAGCTGTGTAGCCGCGCTTCATCGCGGCGAGCACGCGGTCCGATCCGGACTGCACCGGGAGATGCACGTGCGGCGCGAGCTTCGCTATGCGCGCGTGGGCGTCGATGAGCCGCTGGGTGAACTCCCTGGGGTGCGAGGTGGTGTAGCGGATGCGGCCGATGCCGGGAAGCTCCGCTATGTACTCGAGCAGCAGCGCAAGATCCGCGATCTCTCCGTCGGCCATCCGGCCCCGATAGGCGTTGACGTTCTGGCCCAGCAGAGTCACTTCCTTCACGCCCTGCTCGGCGAGGTCGGCGACCTCCGTGAGCACGTCTTCGAAGGGGCGGGACATTTCCTCTCCGCGGGTGTAGGGGACCACGCAGAAGCTGCAATACTTGCTGCAGCCTTCCATGATCGAGACGAAGGCGGCGGGCCCTTCGACGCGCGCCGGCGGTAGCCTGTCGAATTTCTCGATTTCCGGAAAG
>DASSJA010000352.1:0-5417 GCA_035691445.1 Burkholderiales bacterium
GTGGTTCGAGCGGCGCGAGGCTTTCCTCGCCTACCCCGGCAGGCTCGGTGTGTGGCTGGACGCGAACGAAGGCCCGGAATCGCTCGCGGGCGACCTGCGGCGCTTTGCGCTCGTCGCAGTGAACTTCCCCAAGTTCGGCGACGGCCGCGCCTATTCGATTGCCCGCCTCCTGCGCGAGCGCTACGGGTACAAGGGCGAGCTGCGCGCGATCGGGGACGTGCTGCATGACCACCTGTATTTCATGGAACAGTGCGGGTTCGACGCATTTTCGCTGCGCGAGGACCAGGACGCGCAAGCGGCACTTTCGGCGTTCGACACCTTCAGCGACGGCTACCAGACTTCGGTGCTGCGGCCCACGCCCCTATTCCGCCGCCGGCTCGCCCTGGACAAGTCATGACGCCGGACCTCGAGCGGAAAGTGGCGGATCTGGAGCGCGTGCTCACGCGCGTGGCGCTCGAGCACGCGCCGGCCGCGCTCGCGTCGAGTCTGTCCGCGGAAGACATGGTGATCACCGATGCCATACTGCGGCGCAAGCTCGACATCGAGATTTTCACGCTCGACACCGGAAGGCTGCACGCGGACACGCTCAACGTGATCGCCGCGATCCGGGAGCGCTACGGGTACGCTGTGCACGTATTCAGGCCCGATCCGGCCGCCATCGCGGAGTACGTAGCGCAATTCGGCCGTGACGCCTTCTACGAGAGCGCAGACCTGCGCAAGCGCTGCTGCCACCTTCGCAAGGTGGAACCGCTGGAGCGCGCGCTCGAGGGCAAGGAAGCCTGGATCACGGGCCAGCGCCGCGCGCAGGCGGCGACGCGCGCCGGCCTCGAACGGCAGGAATACGACGCGGCGCACGGCATCGTGAAATTCAACCCGCTGGCCGACTGGAGCGAGGAAGAGGTGTGGGAAACCATCCGCCACTTCGGCGTGCCCTACAACGCGCTTCACGACCAAGGCTACCGCTCGATCGGGTGCGCGCCCTGTACCCGCCCGACCGTTGCCGGCGAGGACGTGCGCGCCGGCCGCTGGTGGTGGGAGATCAAGGAGGCGCCGGAGTGCGGGCTGCACGTTGCGCCGGATGGGCGCCTGACGCGCTCCAGGCCGGAAGCCGTCACATGAGCGCGGTGCTCGAACCCGCGCGCAGCGAGCATGCCGCGCTGCCTGCCCGCAGCCATCTGGACTGGCTCGAGTCCGAGGCAATTTTCATCCTCCGCGAGGTCGCCGGCGAATGCGCCAATCCCGTGCTGTTCTTCTCCGGCGGCAAGGACTCGGTCGTGCTCCTGCGCCTCGCCGAGAAGGCCTTTCGCCCGGCGAAATTCCCTTTTCCCCTGCTGCACATCGACACCGGCCACAATTTTCCCGAGGTGATCGCGTTCCGCGATGCACGCGCCGCGGAGCTCGGGGAGCGGTTGCTGGTGCGCTCGGTCGAGGATTCCGTGCGCCGCGGCACGGTGCGGCTGCGCCGGAAGGACGCCAGCCGCAACGCCGCGCAGTCGGTGACGCTGCTCGAAGCGATCGCGGAGTTTTCCTTCGACGCCGCGATCGGAGGGGCGCGCCGGGACGAAGAGAAGGCGCGGGCGAAAGAGCGCGTCTTCTCCTTCCGCGACGAGTTCGGCCAATGGGATCCGAAGAACCAGCGTCCCGAGCTGTGGAGTCTGTACAACACCCGCGTGGCGAAGGGCGAGCACATGCGCGTGTTTCCCATCAGCAACTGGACCGAGCTCGACGTGTGGCAGTACCTCTCACGCGAGCAGCTCGCCGTTCCCTCGATCTACTATGCGCACCGCCGGGCGGTGGTACGCCGCAACGGCCTGCTCCTACCGGTGACGGAGATCACTCCCCCGCGTGCCGGCGAAACGGCGGAAGAACTGTCGGTGCGCTTCCGCACCGTTGGCGATATCACCTGCACCTGCCCGGTCGAATCGGAGGCGAGCACGCCTGCGGAGGTCATTGCCGAGACCGCCCTGACCACGGTCACCGAGCGCGGCGCGACGCGCATGGACGACCAGACCTCCGAGGTTTCCATGGAGCGACGCAAGAAGGAAGGTTACTTCTGACATGGCGCTCCTTGGAGAAATCGAGCGCCATGCGCAAGCCGTCGAGGATCGCGGTGTGCTCCGCTTCATCACCGCGGGCAGCGTGGATGACGGCAAGAGCACGCTGATCGGGCGGCTGCTGCACGACACGCGCGCCATATTCGAGGACCAGCTGGCCGCCGTCGCGCGCGCCTCGAGCCGCCGCGGGCAGGAGGATGTCGACCTGTCGCTGCTCACCGACGGCCTCGAGGCCGAGCGCGAGCAGGGCATCACGATCGACGTGGCCTACCGCTATTTCGCCACGCCCAGGCGCAAGTTCATCATTGCGGATACGCCCGGGCACGAACAGTACACACGCAACATGGTCACGGGGGCGTCCACCGCCGACGCGGCGGTGATCCTGATCGACGCGCGCAAGGGCGTGCTCCCTCAGACGCGCCGCCACGCCCACATCTGCCGGCTGCTCGGAGTGCGCCATATCATCGTCGCCGTGAACAAGATGGATCTGGTCGGTTTCGACGAGCGGGTTTTTGCGCGCATTCGCGAGGATTTCCTCTCTTTCGGCTCCGGGCTCGCCATCGCGGACCTTCGTTTCATTCCGATCTCGGCGCTGCGCGGAGATCTCGTCGTCGAGCGCACGGAGAACATGGGCTGGTATGAGGGCCCGGCGCTCCTCGCGGCTCTGGAGGAAATCGACGTCGCCGACGATGCCGGTGCGCTGCCGTTTCGCTTTCCAGTGCAGCTGGTCGTTCGCCCGGGAGCGGGAGCGGATTTCCGGAGCTACGCGGGCCGCGTCGAATCGGGTGTGCTGCGCCGCGGCGCCGAAGTGCTCGCGCTGCCCTCCGGCCGCCGTACGCTCGTCAGGGACATCGTCTCCATCGACCAGTCGCTGCCCGTCGCCGTGGCAGGCGATTCGGTGAGCGTGGTTCTCGCCGACGATATCGACCTCTCGCGAGGCGATCTGCTTGCCGATCCGGCCCTCGCGCCGCGGGCGGCGAAAGCGATCGACGCGAGCCTCTGCTGGCTGTCCTCGCAGGGCCTAGATTCGCGTGCCCTCCCGAGCATGCGCTTCGCGCTCAAGCACACCACCCGCAGCGTGAAGGCGAGGCTCACTTCGCTCGACTCGCGCGTCGACTTCAACACGCTCGAGCGGCAGACCAGGCCGGCCGGCCTCGCGATGAACGACATCGCGCGGGTCGCCCTCGCGCTCGGCCAGCCGATTTTCGTCGACCCTTACCGGACTCATCGCGCCACCGGCTCCTTCATACTCATCGACGAGGTCAGCAACCAGACGGTGGCCGCGGGGATGATCGAATGACCGGGCGCGTCTATCTCGTCGGGGCGGGGCCCGGCGCGCCGGACCTCCTGACGCTTCGCGCGGCGGATATTCTGAGGCGGGCAGATGCCGTTTTCTACGACTCGCTCGTCCATCCGCGAACTCTCGCGCTCGCGGCGAGCGCGGAGAAAATCGCCGTCGGCAAGCGATGCGGTCGCCGCTCGACGGCGCAGAAGTTCATCAACAAACGCCTGATCGACGCGGCCGGCAAGCACAGAATCGTGGTGCGTCTCAAGGGGGGCGACCCTCTGCTCTTCGGCCGCGCGCAGGAAGAGATCGACGCGCTGCGCCAAGCCGGAGTCGATCTCGAAATCGTTCCGGGGGTGACCGCTGCGACGGCGGCTGCTGCCGAGATCGGGATCTCGCTCACCCGCCGCGGCCTCGCCCGGCACGTCGCTTTCGTCACACCGCGGTCGGCGCAAGGCGAGCGCGACAACGACTGGACGGGGAGCGTGCTCGCCGCCGACACTTCCGTCGTCTACATGGGCGCGGGCCTTGCGCGAAGCATCAGCACGGAGCTGATCGAACGGGGCAAGCCCGCGAGCACGCCGGTTGCGCTCGTCGAGAACGCATCGCTTCCGGAGCGCCGTGTGCTTTTCGGGACTCTGGCGGAATTGCCTGCGCTCGCGCTCAGGGCAGGAGATGGCCCCGTTGTCGTGGTTCTGGGCGAAGTGTTAAGGAGCGGTCTCATTCGGCACAGCCCCGTTTCCGCTGACGAAATCGAGGGCCTCCTCAAACAGGCCTGAAGACGTGAGCTCGCGCCCTCTTCCAGAAACCATATGGCGGTCGCCGTCCGGAGAGATCGTCGCTTGCGTCGAGAAGCTGAAGGTCCTTCGGGAAAATCTCGAAGAAATCCAGCAGCTCTGCCAGGACGCGCTCGAGGACGCCGTCCTCATGGGGTGCGACGAGCGCCAGTTCAAGCAGGTCCTCGACAACCTGGTGCAGCACCTCGAAAACCCCTATCGCGACAAGGCCGGGTGATCGCCTTCAGTCGCGCCGCGCGAGGAAAACCCCCCACACGAGGAATCCCAGGAACGCGGCGAGCGTCCATTCCGGGATGCTGAAGGAGAGCAGCGTCCAGTCCACCACGCCGCACTCTCCCGAGCCGCGCAGAATGCGACCCAGCGCCTTCGCCGGTCCCAGCGTGGAGAGCATGTAGTCCAGGCTCGGGCCGCAGCTGGGACGCTGGTCCTCCGGAAGATGCTGTATCCACACGTGCCGCGCCGAAATGGCGGCGCCTGCCACCGCGCACAGCGAAATGGCGCCGGCGTAGATCGCGGCTCCCGTTCTGCCGGGGTGGTGGATTGCAGCGACGAGAAAGGCGATGCCGGTCGCAAGCAGCACGATCCGCTGCAGAATGCACAGCGGGCAGGGTTCGAGCCCTGCGGAGAACTGGAGGTAGTAGCCGAAGGCGAGCATCCCCGCGCAGGCTAGAAACCCCGCGAGGTTGCCGGTCCTGCGGGAGAGCGGATTGATCATGGTGCGAGAGCCTAACATCGCCGGGTATCTTGCGGGTAGCCGGGTGCGGTCCGGACCTGCGACCGCCCGGGCATTCCGGGCCGGCCGGCTACCTTTAGAATGGTGCGCGCGGCACCGCCGCCTTTCGGGAGTCGAATTTGAGACCGCCTTTTGCCCGCCGCGAAGACCTGGGCCTCACGCGCGCCGAGTTCGCCGTGCTCGAGCGGCTTTCCACGCCGCAGAAAATCCAGGATTTTCTCTGCTCCCTGCCCGCCAACTTCGAAATCGGTGGCCAGACCTGTCTGTCGGTGCGCGAAGTGCTGAGGCAGCGACGCGCGCATTGCATCGAGGGCGCGATGCTCGCAGCCTGCGCACTCTGGGCAAACGGTGAACCGCCCCTGCTCCTCGATTTGCGCGCTGAACGCGATTTCGATCACGTCGTGGCCCTCTTCCGCCGCGGCGGGCGCTGGGGCGCAATCTCGAAGACCAATCCGCCCCTCCTGCGCTGGCGTGACCCGGTCTATCGCAGCTTGCGCGAGCTCGCGATGTCGTACCTGCACGAATACGCCAACAAGCGCGGCCAGAAA
>DASSJA010000353.1:0-11570 GCA_035691445.1 Burkholderiales bacterium
CACTTTCTATCCGCTCGCGCCCGACCGCATGCGCGTGTGCGCGTGGGCGCTGGGACCGAGAGAGGAAACACCCTCGGCGCGCGAGATCCGGCTGGACGCTTTTCTTACCTTCTACGGTCCGGGCGGGCTTGCCACCCCCGACGACGTCGAAGCGCTCGAGATGGTGCAGGCGGGCATTGCCGCCACCCACCGTGAAGTGCCCTGGTCGGTGATGTCGCGCGGCATGGCAAAAACGGGCGACCAGCTCAATTCCGACGAGCTGCATCTGCGGACTTTCTGGATGCAGTGGGACAGGCTGATGCGCGCCGAGCCGCACGCCGCGCAATGAAGAAGAAGGCCCCGGCCCGTGCCGCGCGGATCACGCTCGGCGAAGTCGAGGAGCTGCTCTTTCGCGAGGCGGCGCTGCTCGACGAGTGGCGCCTCGATGACTGGATCGGGCTGCTGACCGAAGACGCGCGCTATGAAGTACCGTCGAACGACAGGCCCGATGCGGATCCGGCGAGCACGCTTTTCACGATCGCAGACGACATCGACCGGATCCGCGGGCGCGTTACGCGCCTGAAGGACAGGAACGCCCACGCCGAATTCCCGCGCTCGCGCACCCGGCGCATGATCAGCAACGTGCGCATCGTGGACAGGAACGCAACGGAGCTGCGCGTCGAGGCGAACTTCGTGGTGTTCCGCTTCCGGCGAGATGAGCGCGCCCGCGAATACGTCGGGCGTTACCGCTATCTCCTGCGCGCAGAGCGTGGCCGGCTCAAGATCGCGCGTCGCCAGGCGGTGCTGGACGCGATGGAGCTCGGATCGATGGGGTTGGTGAGCTTCATTCTCTGAGCGCTAGGCGGCCCCGACCCGGAGGCCGCCATCCCCGGTCAGCTCGAAGCGGCCTTCGCGCACCGCCCGAAGCCAGCGCGCCGTGCGAATCAGGCCGCCGAAGCAGAAGAAATGCGCGCCGACCACCGGCGGTTCGGCGCGGCGCGCGAGCTCCCTCAACGCGACCTCGGGGCCCGCTTCGACCATGAGCCGCGTGATCGCCCGCGGGCGGGCCTTGAGCGCTCGCACCGAGTTCCCGATGCCGCACAGGGCGGCGAAGCGCAGCAGCCGCGGCAGGCTGGCCGGGCCGGCGAGCCCCACCCGGACGGGCAGGCCGTGTCCCTTCGTCTTCGCCGCCCAGGACAGTATCGCCTCGGCCTCGAAGCAGAACTGGGACACGACGCCAAGCTCGATCCCGGAGCCGCGCGCGAAGCTTTTCTTCGCTGCCATGGCCGCTTCGAGGGCGGACGCTGAGATCCGGGGATGCCCCTCGGGATAGCCCGCCACGCCGACGCGGGCGATTCCGTGGCGCTGGAACAGGCCCGTCTCGAGCAAGGCGAGGCTGGAATCGAAGGGGCCGCTCGCGCGATCGCTGTCGCCCGCGACGACGAGGACGCTGTCCACGCCGGCTTCGCCGGCGATCCGCGCCAGATAGTCCTCGAGCGCTGCGCGACTCGCGATGCGCCTCGCCGCGACATGCGGGACCGGCCGAAAGCCGGCGCGCGCCAGGCGCACCGCGAGCGCCACCGTGCCGTGGTAGGTCTGTCCCGGCGGGAAGCTGACATAGACAGGCGTGCCCGGTTCGAGGAGGCCGGCACAGGCGTCGATCTCGGCGGGATCGCGGGAGGACAGCTCGAGCGACGCTCCCGCGAGGAACGCGGAAATGCGCAGGCTCTCGTCCTCGGGGACCGGACCGGGCGCGGGCGTCGTGCCGCGCCCGGTCATCGCATCGTGCATCTCAGTCGCGCTTGCGCGAGATCACGAAGGACTCGTCGAAGAACCAGAGGCCGGCGTGTCGCCTGAGGACTTCCTGCGTCGCCTCGAGATAGCCTCGGTCGCCCATCACTTCGGCGAGACGCTGGTCCTCTATTTGAGCGACATACACCGCGGCATTCCAGGCCGCGAGCAGGGTCGAGGTGCCGATCGCGTCGCTTATTTCTTCCGGAAGCGTGTGCATTTCGTAGCGGAAAATCGATCGATTGTCGGCGTAGGCATTGAAGTTGAGGTCGCGGCCGTCGGTGCCCAGCTCGTTTCGAGTGGCTTTCAGGAGCTGGTGGCGGTCCGTCTGGAACGGGCTCTCGCCCGGCCATACGCGCTGCACGATTTCCAGGCCCGGATCGCGTCCGTGCGAATGGATCGCGATCATGCGCCCGCCGGGTGCGAGGCTGCGCGCGAGCGGCGCGAGGACTTTCGAGGCCTTGAACTCGGCCGAAGCGCGCGCCCGGTACGGCTGCGAGGCGATGACGAGATCGTAGTCGGCCTGGGCGAGGCCACGACGCGGCAAGATCTGGTCGAGGAGGAATTTGTGATCTTCCCGATAGAGCACGAGCACGACTGGTTTCGCGTAGGCGGGGTTGCCGCTGGTTTTGCTGACCGTCGCCCGCCAGTGCTCGTTCAGGAAGGGCTGCAGCTCGGTAATTTGCTGCTCGAATTCGTTCGAAGTCGCCCCGGTCAGGGCGACCTCCTTCCACACCAGGCTGGTCGCAGCGGTGACCGACTTGGGTGCGAGCCAGGGCGCCTCCGAGTAGTAGAGGTTGGTCATCACCAACGCCGTCGCCGGGTGCTCGAAAAAGCGGTCGGGCATCCGGTCGAGCGCAAGGCGCACGTCTTCCAGGCTGATTTCCTTGCCGACGATATGGAACGGCATGGTCGGGTAGCGCTGATGCATCGCGCGCATCACCCGCGTAAGCACCGTGCCGTCGCCCACGCCGGCGTCGAACACCCTCAAAGCCGGGGGCCGCGGATGAATGTTCGCGAGTTCCATTCCGACACGCTGCGCGACGACCCACTTTTCGCTGCAGGTGTTGACGAACAGCAGGTACTTCTGGCGGTTGTCGTAGAAACGGAAGTTGTTCCTCGATTCTTCCGGGCGCGCGCGCGGCGCGCCGGGCGCCGCCGGAGCGGCGACCGGCGCGGGTCCCGGGCTGCCGTTCAAAGCGCCCATCGAGGAACGGAGGCGCACCAGCCCGCGGGTCTCCAGCGATGCGTGGTCGGTCATGAAAGCGCGCACGCGTTCGACCGTTTCCATGGTGACGCGCCCGCCGATCCGCAGCCTGCCGACCAGCTTTCCGTCGTTGACGGCGCGCCGGCCGAAAGTCGATTCGGCCATCCCCACCCGTCTGCAGTAGTCGGCGATCTCGTTGAGGAGCTGCTCAGCCGTCATCAGGTTCCCCTCTGGTTACGCGATTGCGGCTCCGCTGATTACAAGACGCCGGGACTCCCTAGGTCAACCACAATCTTGCCCACTCCGAAAGTGGGACGAGTAGTAGTGTGTGGCCCACTATCTCAGTAGGTGGTCGCTTACACATGTTCCTCAATGACAACATATTGCGTATTAACAAGTAATTAATGGAGAATTGCTGGAACCGGCTTCTTTAAGGGCTTCCTCCCGACCCGAGCCGGAAAACTTGGTTCGACCAGAGCGGTGGTCCCGGAGATCCTGTGAGGTGGGCCCGGGCCCACTCCTTGGCGGCCAAGCAGCGCCGGGTTGCCGCAGTCCGCTGCTTTAGCGGACAATCGCCGCATACCCGCGTCCCAGAGGAAGTCGATGTCCGCAGTCCTGCAGAGCGTCGCCGCCGACCGGAAGACCTTTTACGACAAGATCGACAAGGCCAACGTCACTCCTCTGTGGGAGGTGCTCCACGGGATCATCACCCCCACCCCCAACACGCCCTGCAAGCCCTACCTGTGGAAGTGGGACCAGATGTGGCCCTGGATCCAGGAGGCGGGGCGGTTGATCACTGCACAGGAAGCCGAACGACGCGTGCTCGTGCTCGAGAACCCGGGGCTGCGGGGCCGGTCGAGCATCACTCACAGCCTTTACGCCGGGCTGCAGCTCATTCTGCCGGGCGAGGTCGCGCCGGCGCACCGCCACTCGCAGTCCGCGCTGCGCTTCATCCTGCTTGGACGGGGCGCCTACACCGCCGTGGACGGAGAGAAGGTCACCATGAGCGTGGGCGACTTCGTCATTACGCCGTCCTGGACCTTCCACGACCACGGCAACCCGTCCGACGAGCCTATGGTGTGGATGGACGGGCTGGACGTGCCGCTGGTCGAGCTGCTCGACGCCCAATTCATGGAAAAGGGCCCGCAGGAAACCCAGCATACGCACCTTACGCAAGGCGACAATCTGGCGCAGTTCGGCAATACCATGAAGCCGGTCGAATACAAGGCGAGGAGCCGGACCTCGCCCCTGTTCTGGTATCCGTACGAACGCACCCGCGAGGCGCTCCAGACGATGACGCACGGCCGGGACCCGCACCCCTGCTGGGGCCACAAGCTCCAATATACGAATCCAGCGACTGGCGACTGGGCGATGCCGACCCTGGGGACGTTCATGCAGCTCCTGCCGAAGGGATTCCGGGGCAAGGACTACCGCTCGACCGACTCGACCGTGTACGCGGTCGTGGAGGGCAACGGACGCTGCCGCGTGGGAGGCGATATCCTGGCATTCGGGCCGCGCGACGTATTTGTGTGCCCTTCGTGGCTGTCCTACCGGCTCGAAGCGGACCAGGAAGCGCTGCTTTTCAGCTTCTCCGATCGTCCCGTGCAGCAGGCCCTGGATCTCTGGCGAGAGGCCTTCTGATCAACGACCGCGAAGGAAGAAGGCCGCCTGCGGGCGGTCTTTTTGTTGGCGTGAAACGCTTCGAAAGTGCTGCATGAACGCGGGAAAGACCGACTACGACCTGCTCTATAACCCCCGCCTGGTGGTCGGGGACTACCAGAGCGTTTTCGATCGCTGGGACCGCGAATCGGAGCGTGCCCGGGCGAGCCTCGATTGCTACCTGGATGTACCTTATGGGGCCGCGGCCAGCGAAACGCTGGATCTGTTCCGCGCGAAGGGACGGAGCCGCGGGCTCCTCATGTACATCCATGGCGGGTATTGGCGCTCGCTGGACAAGAAGCGTTTCTCCTTCGTCGCCCCCGCGCTGGTGGAAGCGGGCGTCACGGTCGCGGTAGTCGACTACGCCCTATGCCCTTCGGTGCAGGTTGCCGACATCGTGATGCAGATGGTCCAAGCCTCGGCATGGTTGTACCGCAACGGCGCGAATTTCGGCGCACCGGCAGGCCGGCTCGGCGTTTGCGGGCATTCGGCGGGTGGACACCTGGCGGCGATGTTGCTCGCCTGTCGGTGGCCGGAGTATTCGCCCGATCTGCCGGATAAGGTCGTAGCCGGCTCGCTGTCGATCAGCGGCGTGTACGACCTCACCGAGATCGTAAAGGTGCCCTCGGTCAATTGCGACGTGCGCCTCACCGAAAAAGCAGCGCTCAAGGTGAGCCCTGCGTTTCTGCCCCCCGCGACCGACGCCCCGCTGTACACCGCCGTCGGCACCGAGGAAACCGGGGGATTCCACATCCAGAACCGGCTCATCGCGGAAAGATGGGCCGGGGTGCACCGGGCGGATATCCCCTGCCCGGGAAAGAATCACTTCACCGTGCTCGACGAGCTCTGCATTCCGGGGACGCTCTTGTTCAACTGTGTGCAGGACATGATGCGGCCGTAGCACGGTCTCCTCGGCGAGGGTCGGGACGTGGATCCGAAGGATTTGCTCATTCGAAGCTTTCACGCCGCGGTGGCGGCCGCCGACCCGCTCGAGATCCTGCCGCGGCATCTGCCCGTGCCATCGCCTTCTGCCCGGACCTTGGTCGTAGGCGCAGGCAAGGCGGGCGCGTCGATGGCGGTCGCCGTGGAGCGGCACTGGCCCGCCGGCGCGTCGCTCGAAGGGCTGGTCATCACTCGCCACGGCCACGGGCTGCCGACAAAACGCATCGAAATCGTCGAGGCCGCCCATCCGGTCCCGGACGCGGCCGGTGAGGCTGGAGCGCGCGAAATCCTGCAAAGAGTGAGGAGCCTCGGGCGCGACGATCTTCTGCTTGCGCTCATCTCGGGCGGAGGATCGTCTCTGCTCAGCCTCCCCGCCGACGGGGTAGGCATGGACGCGCTGAAGGCGACTACGCGAGAGCTGCTGAGGAGCGGCGCCCCTATCCAGGAGATCAACACCGTGCGAAAGCATCTCTCCGCGATTCAAGGAGGCCGGCTCGCGGGGGCGTGCAGGGCGCCGGTTCTCGCACTGATCATCTCGGACGTGACCGGGGACGATCCCACCCACATCGCCTCGGGGCCCTGCGCCCCCGATCCCACTACGTACGCCGATGCTCTCGCGGTCCTCCAGCGCTATCGGGTAGAGGCGAGCCCGGTGGTGCTCGAGCATTTGAGACGGGGCGCGCGTGGCGAAGTGCCGGAAACGCCCAAGCCCGGGGACAAGCTCTTTTCCCGCGTGGAAAATCGCGTGATCGCAACGGCGCAGCAGGCCTTGAGCGCGGCGGAGGTTTTTTTCCGCTCGCGCGGGATCCAGACCTGGAATCTCGGCGACCTGATCACGGGTGAAGCGTCCGAGGTCGCGAGGGCGCAGGAAGCGTTGGTCCGTCGGATCGTCCGGCACGGCGAGCCGGTGAAACCGCCCGTCGCGCTGATTTCGGGCGGCGAGTGCACGGTGACCGTGCGCGGAGGCGGGCGCGGGGGCCGATGCACGGAATTTCTGCTGTCGCTCGCGGTCGCGCTCGACGGCCTCGCCAACGTCCACGCGATCGCGTGCGACACCGATGGCGTCGACGGCTCCGAGGACAACGCGGGCGCGGTGCTGCTGCCCGATTCGCTGTCGCGCGCCGCCGGGCACGAGCTGAACGCGGGCGGCCTGCTCGCCGACAACGACGCTTACGGGTTCTTTTCCGCGCTTGGCGATCTCGTGGTGACCGGACCGACGCGCACCAACGTCAACGATTACCGAGCGATCCTGATCGCGTGATCGACCACGGGATCAACCCTGTTCTTTGTCGGGTATACCCCATCAGGATAAACCCGGAAAAGTGCTTCCCGGAGGAACTTCCCGGGCATTGGGAGGGAGCTTTTGGAATAATAGGTGCGCTTTCAAGCGCCTAACGGGCTATAAGCAACACTATGGAATCCACCGACGAGAGGGAAATAACCGCGGCTGACAAGGAAGTCAGGGTGCCGCGCAGCAAAGCCTATTTTCCCTTCCTTGTACTGGTCGCCGGTATCGCGTTGTCGATCCTGCTGCACTTCGTCATCAGAGACAACATCCAGGGCGAGGCACAGCTTCGCTTCGAGCGGCAGGCGAGCGACGCACAGCACGTGATCTCAGCGCGGATCCACTCTTACGCCGATGTAATGTACGGACTCAGGGCGATGTTCAGCGCCTCTCCCGTTTCACGCACGCAGTTTCACCGTTACGTTACCGGCTTGGACCTTGCGCATCGCTATCCCGGGTTCTGGGGCTTTAACTACGCGGAACGAGTTTCCCAACAAGACAAAGCGAAGTTCGAAGAGCGCGTTCGCAAGGACACCAGCCTTGATCCCCGCGGCTACCCGAATTTTGCGATCACTCCTCCCGGCAATCGGCTGGAGTACTACGTACTCACTTACCTGGAACCGATGGCCGGAAACGAGCGTCTCCTGGGTCTGGATATCGCTAGCAATCCCTCAGCGGCGAATCCGCAAAATATCGCAGCGGCCCTGGCCTCGGCCCGCGACAGCGGAAACCTGACCTCTTCGGGCGAGCTCCTGCGCATCAAAGGGCCGGAACCGTTCACGGGTCTCTCGATGCGGTTGCCGGTGTATCGGTCAGGCATGCCGCTCGAAACCGTGGAGCAGCGTCGCGTCGCGTACCTCGGTTCGGTCGGCGCGGGATTCCGCGTCAAGGAACTGATGCGAGGCGTATTGGACGAGCACGCCCTGGAGTTCATGCGCTTCAAGCTGTACGAGGCGGGCCCGGAATCAAGCTCCGCGGCCGAGAAGCGCGCCGTCGGCGCAGATCGCTTGCTATTCGACAGTAACGAGCTGGTCGCGACCGCAGGCCCCGTCTACAGTCAGGAGGGCAAAGATGCGTCCTCGTTCAGGGTAGTGCTGCCCATATCGGTGGCAGGACGGGTTTGGGAAGTCCATTTCAGCACGCCGCGAGCACCCGTAATCGGCAGCGTCGACGCTGTTCTGCCTTGGCTCGTGCTTGCCGGTGGCCTGCTTTCATCCCTACTCCTATTCGCGGTGCTCCGCTCGATCGCCTTGTCCCACGGTCGCGCCGTCGAAATGGCGCAGGTTATCACCAAGGATCTGCGCGAGAGCGAAGCTACCTTAGCGAAGGCACAGCGGATAGCGCAACTCGGCAACTGGTTGCTGGACCCGGTTGCAAGGACCATGACGTGGTCGGAGGAAACCTACCGGATCCTGGGGCTGCAGCCCGCCAAGGGATCCCGGCAATATCGCGAATTCATGGGCCGTGTGCACGAAAAAGACCGCGCTGCCATGGAACAAGCATTGCAGCACGCTACCGAGGCGGGACGGGAATACGAAATCGACCATCGCATTTTTTCCGACGAGGGAGAAACGCGATGGGTCCAAACCATCGTGCAACCGGCACAAAGTGGCGGGAAGACACTCCTGCACGGGACGATCAGGGATATCACGGATAGTAAGCTGGCTGCGGTACGCCTCCAAATCGAGCATGGGGTTTCCCAATTGGTCGCGGGGGCAACGGACCCCGACGAAATCATGCCGGGAATCATGGAAACCATATGCAAGGGCCTGAGCTGGGAGTGCGGCGCCTACTGGAGCATGGATAAGGAGGGCGTCCTGCTGCGCTGCACCGCAACCTGGGGAGAAAACAGCTCGACGATCTGGGAATTTCTCGCACTCACGAAAAAGATGTCCGCCCCCAGCGGAGTCGACCTACCCGGGCGCACTTGGGCAAGGGGCGCTCCGATCGTCGTCGAGAACATCGGCTCGGAGCAGAGCTTCAGCAGGATGCAGGCGGCGCAGCAGGCGGGACTGCGCGGAGCCGTCACCCTTCCGATCGTGTCGGGAGGGAAGACTTTTGGTGTCATCGAACTGTACAGCGCCGAGGTCATACATCCCGACGAGGCCTTGACGAACGTGCTGCATTCCGTAAGCACACAGATCGGACAGTCGTTCCAGCGCAAGCTTGCCGAGGACCAGCTGCGCTACATCGCCACTCACGACTCGCTCACCGACTTGCCCAACCGCGCCATGTTCAACGAGAGTCTGCGCCATGCGTTGCAACAGAGCGCTCGCTACGGCCGCGGCATCGCCGTCCTATTCATCGATATCGACCGTTTCAAGGTGATCAACGACTCTCTCGGGCATGGTGCTGGCGACCGATTGCTCCAAGACTGCGCCAATCGGCTCAGCGAATGCCTGCGCGAGAGCGACACGGTTGCGCGGCTCGGGGGTGACGAGTTCGTGGTCATGGTCGAGAACTTCACTGCGCCCCGGGATGCGATTGCGGTGGCCCAGAAAGTCCTCACCAATGTCTCCAAGCCGTTTTTCGTGGACGGACAGGAATTCCTGGTGTCCGCGAGCATCGGGATCAGCACCTACCCCGACGACGGCGCCGACGCCGAAACGCTGCTCAAAAACGCCGACATCGCCATGTATCGCGCCAAGGATCAGGGCCGCAACAACTACCAGTTCTATTCGGCGCAGATGAACAAGCACACCTTCGAGCGCCTCGCGATGGAGTCGAGTCTGCGCCGCGCCCTGGAGAAAAACGAGTTCGTGCTGCACTACCAGCCCAAGCTCGACCTGCGTAGCGGCGCCATCGCGGGCGTCGAGGCCTTGGTACGTTGGCGGCACCCCGACTGGGGGATGGTCTCACCGGCCCAATTCATCCCGCTCGCCGAGGAAACGGGCCAGATCGTGCAGATCGGGGAATGGGTGCTGAAGACAGCGTGTGAGCAGAGCCGGATGTGGCGGGATCAGGGCATTCCGGCGATGCGTGTTGCGGTCAACCTTTCGGCGCGTCAATTCGGACAAAAGACACTGCTCGCCGACGTTGCCAGGACCATAGCCGAGAGCGGACTGACGCCGGAATGCCTCGAGCTAGAAATCACCGAGAGCTTTTTGATGCACAACCCCGAGCACGCGGCGGATACCCTCCACAAGCTCAAGGCGATGGGGATCACTCTCTCGATCGACGACTTCGGTACCGGCTATTCCTCGCTTGCTTATTTGAAGCGTTTTCCAATCGACTGCGTCAAGATCGACCGTTCCTTCATCAAGGACATTCCAAACGACTCAGATGACATGGCGATCACCAAGGGCGTGATCGCACTCGGACACAGCCTGCGGCTGAAAGTGGTCGCCGAGGGCGTCGAAACCGCCGAGCAACGGGAGTTCTTGCGGTCCAACGGCTGCGACGAGCTGCAGGGCTACCTGTTCAGCAAGCCGCTCCCGGCGGAGGATGTCACGGCACTGCTGAAGAGCCATTCTCCCAAATCCGGCGTAAATGTCGTAGAACCGCGAAAGAGAGCCTGAGCCCGCTGCAACGGGGCCCGTCCTCCGGGAGGGGGTGGAGCCCCGGAGTCCAGACTCCTCGCGCCCTATCGATTCCTTCCGGAGCCGAACCCTATCGGGGCGCAGGCTCGATGGTCTCTGTCGAGGTAAACCATATCGGGTAAACCTTACAGGGGTGACCCTAGGAGCCGTCTAGGGTTTTTCGAGCGCACCCTTAGGAAATCGCCCAGTTTCGAGGCACTGGGGTCAGGCTCATGATGACGACGCCATGAGATGCCAACAGCATGAACGCCACTCTTCCAAACCAAACGTTGTTGAGCGCGGGAAAGAGTTGAAACGGCTTGAGGTCATGGTCGACTCTGCCCCGTTTTATCCATTCAGTGCTACAGGAGATAGGGAAGTGAATGCACAATTGACTGGAAGACCCGTAGAACAAGTCATCGCCGCAATCCAGGAACTCGACCTCGAATCCGTCAAGGTCAGGGTGACGGATCCCGTATTGGGAGAGGGCTGGACGCGCGAATACGCCGATAGCATCGAAGTGGCATACAAGAACTATCTGACCATGCTTGTGAAGTATCCCGAGGAAGCTGAGGACATCCTGTTGGCCGAGGATGTGGACGAATTCTGGCACACCCATATCCTGCAAACCATGAAATACGCGAGAGATTGCCAGAGCATGTTCGGCAATTTCCTGCACCATGAACCTCACGTCGGCGAGGTCACCTCGGAAGATCTCGAAAAGAGGGACGCCATGGCTGAAAAGACCCGGCGCCTCTACGAGCGGGAATACGGAACGGGGGACGAAGCGGCCTGGTTCGGAGGTGTCATCAAAGCCGAGACCGCGGCCATGTCAGGCGCCCGCATCGGGGTCGAAGGCGCTGCAATGTCCGGTGCGCGCATCGCGGCCAAGAGCGCAGCCATGTCCGGCGCGCGCATCGCGGCCGGGAACGCAGCCATGTCCGGTGCCCGTATCACGGCCGGGAACGCAGCCATGTCCGGCGCGCGCATCACGGCCAAGAGCGCAGCCATGTCCGGCGCACGCATTACTGCCGAGACCGCGGCCATGTCAGGAGCCCGCATCGGGGTCGACGGCGCTGCAATGTCCGGTGCGCGCATCGCGGCCAAGAGCGCAGCCATGTCCGGTGCCCGCATCGCGGCCGGGAACGCAGCCATGTCCGGTGCCCGTATCACGGCCGGGAACGCAGCC
>DASSJA010000354.1:0-7638 GCA_035691445.1 Burkholderiales bacterium
CGGTCGAACTGGCTCGCGTCGGGGTAGGCCGCCGAGGAGACCTCCGCGATGCCGGCGATTCCGGGCTCGGGGCAGCTCGAATGATAGAAAAAGACCTGGTCGCCGACCTGCATCTGCTTGAGCATGAAGTTGCGTGCCTGGTAGTTGCGCACCCCGAACCAGGCCGTAGTCTTGCGCGGGGCCGCGGCGACATCGTCGATGCCGAACTCGTCCGGCTCGGATTTCATCAGCCAGAAGGACATGATAAGGATTCCAGATTCCGGGCCCACAAACGAAAACGCAGGCCCGCGCCTGCGTTTTCGTCTGTCGATCCTGCGTTCGTATGTCTGGAGTCCCCCGTCAGAGCCGCTAGAGCCGATTTCTTGAACCTGTCGGTCCAAGGTGGTCGCTTTCCGGTCACATCAGGTACATCCGACTAGGGACGCGCACAACAGTGACACTGGGTCAGCAACCGATGTCAGTCTTGGTTCAAGAGTTTCCGGATCTTGGCGTACACCACAGGGGACAATTCGTCGGGCGCCCGCCCGATCCGAAAACCAAGTCACCGCGCTACGGAGCGAGAGCCTGATCGAGCGTCGCCTCCATCGCGGCCATTCTACGCCTGAGCCCCTCTATGTCAAAGCCGCTCACATGGTTTCTGGAGCTGAGCAGCTCGTGGGTGATATTGAGCGCCGCCATCACCGCGATGCGCTCGGCGCTTGCGACCCGCCCGGCGCTTTTGATCTCGTTCATTTTCCGGTCGAGATACGCCACGGCCGACAGCAAGGCGTTGCGCTCCTCCTCCGAGCAGGCAACCTTATAGGTTCGGCCCATGATGGTGACATCAAGGGTCTTGGATTTCTGGTTCATCCCAACGTGTTATTCGGGGATCTGCTTGAGCAGGGTCTCTAGGCGGTTCCGCGCCCCGTCGATTTTCTCGGAAAGCTGCCTTTTGTCGCCTTGCAGCGCAGCCAGCTGCTGGCGCAGTCCCTGGTTCTCGTCGCGCAGCCGCTGGCACAGCCGTGCCGCCTGGCGAATTTTTTCTTCGAGGGTGGCCAATTCGGTGTCCACAGGCACACTATAGTTTGGAAAATCCTGTTAGGTCAAGGTGTAAGCCCCCGTTTTCAATGTAGATTCCCATCTCGTTACCGGGCTTGTTTCAAAGACTTGTGTTGTACAATCAACGCGCTCGTTCGAGGTGTCCCGGCGCGTTTCTCGCGCCGGGGTGAAACGGGAAAGAGGTGCCGCCGCCGAGAGTCTCGGCCGCCCATCCCTCTGCTGCCCCCGCAACGGTAAGTGCGCGAGGGCGTATCAATCAGCGCCCAGGCACACCGGGCGCGGCCACTGTGAGCGAGCGCTCACGGGAAGGCGATACGCGCTCCATCCCACGAGCCCGGAGACCGGCCCGAGCGAAAGCGGGAATGCCGCGGGGCACGGACCTGTCGCTTGCTTCGTCGTCGCATTTCCTCTCGCAACTTGTGTCGGCCTGCGGGGACGCTGGCCGGGGAGGAAATCTTGAAACGATCCTTAGGCACGGCCCTTGCGGTTGTCAGCTGCTCGCTTGCATTTGCGCAGAATCCGGACGAACCCGCCGTCGTCGTCACGGCCACGCGTTTTCCCGAACGCGCCCTGGACGCCCCCGTGGGCATGACCGTGATCAGCTCGCAGGATATCGCGCGCGACACCGCGCGAAGCCTGCCCGAGCTCCTGTCGCATCTCGGTGGCGTGAATGTCCGGGACAATTCGGGTTCGCCGGACCGACAACTCGACTTGCGCGGATTCGGGATCACCGGCGATCAGAACACGCTGGTGCTGCTCGACGGGGTGAGGCTGAACGAGAACGACCTGAGCACCACGAAGCTTTCCGCGATCCCGCTCCAGTCGATCGAGCGCATCGAGATCGTCCCCGGAGGCGGCGCGGTGCTGTACGGCGGCGGCGCGACGGGCGGCACGATCAACATCATTACCAAGACACCGGTCCCGAAGCAGTCGTCCGAATCCGTCTCTGCAGGCTACGGTTCCTACGCAAGCGCCGACGTGCGGGCGAGCGCGAGCCGTGCCGGCGACCAACTGGGCTTGGCGCTGAATGCCGGCCACCAGGAGAGCGACGGCTACCGGCGCAACAACCGCCTTCGGCAGGACAGCTTTTCCGGAGACCTGCGCTCCGCAGACCCCGGGGCCAACCTAGGCCTGAAATTCGGCGCCGACACGCAGCGGCTGCAACTGCCGGGAGTGCGCAGCGAAACTCAATACCAGGATGACCCCCGCGGCGCCACCACCCCGGGGGATTGGTCGGAGCGTCAAGGTGCTTTCGCGACGTTGATGTTCAACCGGCCCCTGGGCCCGGCGAGCGTGGCTGCCGATATCGGCTACCGCGGGAGCGATTCCGTCGCGTACTTCGCCAATTTTGCGCCTACGCCCTACAGCCGGATTCGCGTGAAGACGCTCGCGTTGTCGCCGCGCGTTCGGTACCCGTTCACGGCGCTCGGCGTCGATGGGGTCGTGATCGCAGGATTCGACTGGAACGACTGGGGCTACGACCGCCGCTTCGCCTCCTCGCTCGACAACTTCGGCTCGCCCGGATCGAGCACCGCCGGAACCCAGCGCAGCACCGGTGCGTATGTGCAATACAACGCTCGGCCAGCCCCGGGCACCAAGGTCACGGTGGGTGCGCGCCAGCAGCGGGTATTCGACCATCGTGTCGCTACCGGCTTCGGCGATTCCGATCAAAGCCAGACGCAGACGCCGCACGCGGAGGAGATCGCACTGAATCAAGCACTCAGCGGGCGATTGGAAATCTACGGTAAGCTCGGCTCGAGCTTTCGCGTGGCGAACGTCGACGAGAACGGAGCCACCGCGTCCGGCAATCTGCTCAAGGCTCAGACGGCGCGCAACAAGGAGCTCGGTATCGACTACCGCTCCCAGGGGGCCAGGCTGCGCGCGAGCGTGTATGAAATCGACCTGGACAACGAAATCTATTTCAGTCCGATCGTCGTCCCGTTCGGCGCGAATACCAATCTCTCTCCGACGCGCCGCAGCGGCGTGGAACTCGGCGCAAAATGGCCCCTTTCTCCAAGGATCGAGCTGTCCGGCAGCTTCGCCCGCCAAATCGCCAGATTCAAGACAGGGGTCTACGGAGGCGTCGACGTGACCGGGAAGGACGTGCCGCTCGTCCCGCGGCAACTCGCGACCCTGCGCCTGTCCTGGCGCGCCGCAGACAAGACCTTGTTCGGCGCCGCGGCCAACTATGTCGGCCGCCAGCGCTACGACAACGACCAGGACAACAGCTTTCCGCGCTTGATGCCCTCGTACGCATTATTCGATGTCAAGCTGACCCATGAGTCGGGCGGGTGGCAGCTCTCCGCCGCGGCCGCGAATGTCTTCGACAGGAAGTATTTCAGCTATGGATTGGTCGACACGTTCGGTGCGTGCGGCACCCCGACGTGCGTCTATCCCCAGGCGGGGCGGACTTTTTTCGCGAACGCGGAACATCCCTTCAAATAGGCGGGCGGCTGCTTTCGATCGGCTTGTCTGCTAATGTGCGCGGCATGCACTACGGGCCCGCCGACGCGATCGACCTCACCCGGGTTCGGCGCGCGCTGGTCATCCAGCTGCGCCACCACGGGGACGTGCTGCTGACCTCGCCCGTTTTCGCGGTGCTCAAGAATCACGTCCCGTCGCGGGAGGTCGACGCGCTCGTCTACGCAGAAACGCGGGACATGCTCGACCTGCATCCAGCGATCGCCCAGGTCCACGTCGTCGAACGCCGCTGGAAGGACTCCGCGCCGCTCGAGCGGCTTGCGCAGGAGTGGCGGCTCTTCGCCGCACTGCGCGCGCGTCGTTACGATCTCATCGTGCATCTCTCGGAGCATCCCCGCGGGGCCTGGCTTGCGCGCTCGCTTGCCGCGCGCTACGCCGTGGCACCCGATTTCGCACGCAAGCCGCGCATCTGGAAGAAAAGCTTCAGCCATCTCTTTCGACTTCCTCCGCACGCGAGACGCCATCGGGTGGAGATCAATCTCGACGCGCTCCGGCGGATCGGCATCCAGCCCGGGGAGGATGAACGGCGGCTTGTGCTCGTTGCGGGCGAGGAGGCGCAGCGCAGCGTCGACGCGCTTCTTGCCGAGCAGGGGCTCGCCGACAAGGGTTTCATCCATTTCCATCCGGGATCGCGCTGGCCGTTCAAGTGCTGGCCGACGGAGCGGGCGGCCGCGTTCATCGACGCGCTCGCGCGGCGCGGCGAGCACATCGCGCTCACTGCCGCGCCGGACGAACGGGAGCTGGCCCTGATCGCGGAGATCCGCAGCAAAGCGAGCGCTCGGGTCGCGGATTTCTCGGGGAAGCTGAACCTGAAGCAGCTCGCGGCGCTCACGGCGCGGGCCCGCCTTTTCATCGGCGTGGATTCCGCTCCCATGCACATCGCCGCCGCCATGCAGACACCGACCGTGGCGCTCTTCGGTCCGAGCGGCGAGCTGGAATGGGGACCCTGGCGGGTGCCGCACCGCATCGTCGCTTCCGGGGACCATCCCTGCCGCCCATGCGGCAACGACGGTTGCGGCGGCGGCAAGGTGAGCGAATGCCTCACCCGGCTTCCGCCGGAGGCTGCTCTGGCCGCGGTCGACTCTCTCCTCGCCTGATGATTCGGGTTGCCGCGCTCGCGGTCCTCGCCTCCCTTGCAGTGAGCGCGTACGGGCTGCAGGTGAGAGATGACCGCGGCGTGATGATCTCGCTAGAGCGGCCCGCGGAGCGCATCGTGAGCCTCGCGCCGCATCTTGCTGAAATCGCATTCGCCGCGGGCGCGGGGACGAAGCTCGTCGGCGTCTCCGCGTTCAGCCGGCATCCCGCCCAGGCGGCGGGCCTGCCCGTGGTCGCCGGCTCCGGCCGAGTCGATGTCGAGCGCTTGATCGTGCTGCGGCCCGAGCTCGTGCTCGCATGGCAAACCGGCAATTCGCCGATCCAGGTCGCACGCCTGGAGCGCCTCGGGTTCCCGGTCTTCGTCACCGAAACACGCTCCCTCGCCGATATTCCGCGCATCATTCGCCTGGTCGGCGCGCTCGCGGGCAGCGAGGCGGTCGCCGAGGCGCGCGCGCGGCAGCTCGAGAACGAGGTCGCGGAGTTGCGCAGGCGCTATTCCGGTGAGCGCAGCGTCTCCGTGTTCCTGGAAATCTGGCATACGCCGATGCTCACGGTTAACGGCGCGCACCTCATCAGCGATGCGCTGCGCTTGTGCGGCGGGCGGAACGTTTTCGCCGGGGCCAAGACACTGACGCCCCTCGTTTCCCGGGAACAAGTACTGGCCGCGCGGCCCGAAGCGATCGTCACGGCGGGGCCTGGCGCGGATTCCCCGCAGGCGTGGCGGGGGCTCGAGCCGGTTTCCGCCGTTCAGCACCGAAGGATTTACGCGATCGATCCGGATTTGCTGTACGGGCAGGGACCTCTGCTGGTCGACGGCGTGCGCGCCTTGTGCGATCGCCTCGAGCTGGCGCGGCACTAGAAGCAGCATGCGGATTGCCCTCGTACGCCAGCGCTACAGCGCCTACGGCGGTGCCGAACGCTTCACGGAGCGCGCACTGCGTGCGCTTGCAAAGCGCGACGTCGAGGTCACTGTACTGGCGCGCGAATGGATCGGCGATCCCGCAGCCGTGGTTCGCTGCGATCCGTTTCACGTGGGGCGCCTGTGGCGTGATTGGAGCTTTGCCAGGGCGGCATGCCGGGAAATCGCGCGACGGTCGTTCGATTTCGTGCAGTCGCACGAGCGCATCGCGTGCTGCGACATCTACCGCGCGGGGGACGGCGTGCACGCTCAATGGCTGCATAACCGCCGCGCCGCTCTCGGCCCGCTCGCCCGGATCGGTATCGCGCTCAATCCCTACCACCGATATGTACTCGCGGCCGAGCGTCGCCTGTTCTCGAGCCCGCGACTTCGCGCGGTGATCTGCAATTCGCGTATGGTGAAGGACGAGATTCGGGCGCGGTTCGACCTCGCGGAGGACAAGCTCCATGTTATTTACAACGGTGTGGACCTCGAGAGCTTCCACCCGCGGCTGCGCGAAGCGCACCGCGTATCGGCTCGGGCAGAGCTCGGCATTCCCGGTGGTGCGATGACTTACATCTTCGTCGGAGGTGGTTTCGAGCGCAAGGGCGTGTTCCGACTCCTGCGCGCGTTCCAGCGTGGCGCGGACCCCGAGGCGCACCTGGTCGTCGTCGGGGGAGACAAGGCGGAAGCGCGCGCGAAGGCGCTCGCACGCAGTCTCGGCATCGGCAGCCGGGTGCATTTTCTCGGCGCGCGCGACGATGTGTGCCCCTGGTACGGCGCCTCCGACGCGTTCGTTCTGCCCACCCTCTACGATCCTTTTCCGAATGCGGCCCTGGAAGCGATGGCCTGCGGACTGCCCGTCATCACTACGCCACAGTGCGGCACGGCGGAGCTGATCGACGAAGGCGTGAACGGCTTTGTCGTCGAGGCCCTGGCGATTGGGTCTCTCGCCGACCGATTCGCTCGACTGGATGTTCTCAAGGCGTGCGAGATGGGTCGCAGAGCGCGCGAACGGGTCGAGGGGTTCAGCCTCCAATCCATGGCCGAGCGTCTATTGGCGCTCTATCGGAACCTCGCGTCCGGCTGAAGACTGCTGCTTGTCCGAACCTCCGGGAGGAGAACGCAGTCGGCTATAATTCCCGTTTTTCCGGCCCGGCCATGACACTGTCTACCGCCGATAGCCTGCAGCTCTACGGTCGCCTCCTACGCTACGTTAAGCCTTACTGGGTGCCTTTCGCCCTGTCCATCGCCGGAATGGTGGTGACGGCGGCGACAGAGCCAGCTTTTCCCGCACTCCTGAAGCCGCTCCTCGACGGGAGCTTCGTACAAAAGGAAGGCGGCCTTCTCGCCTGGTTGCCGGTTTTGATCGTCGCGGTGTTCGTGGTACGAGGCTTCGCCTCGTACCTCTCCAGTTATTCGATCGGTTGGGTGGCGACCAAGGTCGTTATGGATCTCCGCAACGAGATGTTCGCCAATCTCGTGCGGCTGCCGACTCATTACTACGACAACCACACCTCGGGAAGCCTGATCTCGAAGTTCACCTTCGACGTCCTGCGGGTGACCGGGTCCGCGACCAGTGTGGTCTCGGTGCTGCTGCACGACTCGCTCACCATCGCCGGGCTGCTCTCCTGGCTTTTCTGGCTCAACTGGAAACTGACTCTGGTGGCGCTCCTGGTCGGGCCGCCGGCCATCGCCATCACGCGGGCATTCTCGAAGCGGCTGCGAGCCATGAGCCGGGCCGAGCAGGCGGCAATGGGTGACCTCAACCATGCGCTTGAGGAATCCATCGCTTGTCATCGCGTAGTCAAGGTTTTCGGAGGGCAGGCCTACGAGGCCAAACGCTTCGATTCCGGGGCGAACAAAGTGCGCCGCTTCAATATGAAGGTGACGACCGCCGCGGCTGCCAACACTCCCCTGGTCCAAATCGTCGTCACGCTCGCGCTCGCGCTCATCATCTATCTCGCGGCGCGGCAAGCCGCCGCAGACGAGACGACTGTGGGAGGATTCGTATCGTTTCTCACAGCGTTGCTGCTGGTGTTTCCGCCGCTGCGCAGGCTGACCGGCGTCAATCAGACCCTGCAGCAGGGCCTCGCCGCTGCCGAGAGCGTGTTTCGCGTGATCGA
>DASSJA010000355.1:0-7959 GCA_035691445.1 Burkholderiales bacterium
CTCGTGGTCCAGTTGCGGCAGGTCGTGTCGTCGCCGCCGGATATCGCCCTGCCATCGGGAGTCGAGCCGGTCAGCATGTCGTGCATGTTGGGCTGGTCGCCGCGGCCGTTGACCATCGTGCCTTTCTCGCTCAACGCGGTCTGCTTGTTGATGTTGTTCGCGCCGTGGAGCTGCTCGACGCTGCTCGCGACGACGACGCCCTTCGCGTTCTGCCACGGGCCGCTGCCGATGCGGTCGCGGGCGTTCACGCCGGCTGCGCTGAGGTAGGCGTGCCAGGTGTGGCCGCCGGCCCCGACCGAATCCGCGAGCGCCTGGCAGTGCCGGTCGGCCCCGGCGATCCCGCCGAGGTCCGCGCCCTTGCCCGAGCCCGTGCTCGTCACGAAGAAGGTCATCTTGTTCTGCGGCTTGAACATCTCGCATGCGCCGAGCGCCAGCGACAGCGACACAACCAGGACAGTACCCACGATCCGCTTCATTGCACTCCTCCTTGAAATTTGTAGAACACGTGATCCGACGGCGCTGAGATAACACCGCGGGTGCGCCGGCTATTCCGCGCGTTCGGCGATATGAAATTGTGAAATTGACACCGCGTCTGCCGCAGAGCCGCCGCCCTCGGCGTGTCCTCGACCGAAGGCTCGGGCTGCGCGCCCGACTACTTCTCGGCGTTCTCGCGGTTCTGCTCGGACTGCTGCAGCTGGTCCATCGCCTGGCCGATCTTCTGCTGGGCCTGCTCCATGGTCTTCTTGCCCTGCTCGAGCTCCTGCTTCTTCAGGGCCGCGGCGGTGGCCGCGCTGCTCGCGGTGTCCAGGCCGCAGCCGGCGAGGGCGACGGCCGCCAGAAGGGAAACGATCTGTCTCATGATTCTTTCCTTTCGAAAGGCCCGGAGGGCGAGGATAGCACCGTCAACCCAGCTTCGCCGTCACGGCCCTGGCGAATTCCCGGGTGCCCAGCTTTCCGCCGAGGTCGGCGGTGCGGGTGCCGGGATCCCGGAGCGCGGCGTCCACGGCGGCCTCGATCGCCTTGGCGGCGGCTCCCAGGGCTTGCCTGCCGTTCCGCGCGGCCAGCCATTCGAGGAGCATCGCCGCCGAAAGGATGAGCGAGGTGGGATTCGCCACATTCTTGCCGGCGATATCCGGAGCCGAGCCGTGCTGCGCCTGCGCGAGGCAATGGGCGTCGCCGGCATTGATCGAGCCGCCCAGGCCCAGGCCGCCCGAGAGCTCGGAGGCCTCGTCGGACAGGATGTCGCCGTACATGTTCTCGGCGACGATCACGTCGAAGCGCATCGGATCGCGCAGCAGCAGCGCCGCCATCGCGTCGACGATGACTTCCTCGAGCCGCACCTCGGGAAATTCCGCCGCGACCTTGCGAACCTCGCGCAGCCACAGTCCGTCCGAGATGCGGAAGACGTTGGCCTTGTGCACGGCGGTCAGCTTCCTGCGCCGCGCCATCGCCGCCTCGAAGGCGCGCCGCGCGATGCGCTCGCAGCACTTCGCCGTCACGCGGCGCACCGCGAGCGCCATGTCCTCGGTCGGCATGAATTCCCCGAGCCCCTGATGCATGTTGCGATCGGCGTAGAAACCCTCGGTGTTCTCGCGGTAGATCACCAGGTCGACGGGCTTGCCGGTGAGGCCCGCGCCCAGGCGGGATTTGGCCGGACGGATGTTGGCGTAGAGGTCGAGCCTGGTGCGGAATTCCGCGGAAGGATTGAGCCCGCCGCGCTCGCGCGCCGGATAGTCGTAGGTCGCGAGCGGCCCGAGAATGGTGCCCTCCGCCGAGCGCGCGGCCTCGAGCACGCGGGGCGGAAGCGTCGTGCCTTCGCTCCTCAGCGACGGAAGGCCGATCTCCTCGCGCCGCCACTCCAGCCCGAGCCCGAACCGGGCGTTCGCGCGGTCGAGGACCTCGAGGGTTGCCGCCGTGATCTCCGGCCCGATGCCGTCCCCGGGCAGCACCAGGACCTTCATTGCGCGGGAATTTTCGCGTCTTTGATGAGCTTCGCGTAAGCCTGCAGGTCGCTCCTGATCAGGGCCGAAAACTCCTCCGGCGTGCCTGTCACGATCTCGTTGCCGCCCTGCACGGCGATGCGCTCGTGCACGTCGGGCGCATGCATCGCCCGGACGGTCTCCGCGTCGAGGCGCTCGACGATCGCGCGGGGAGTGCCCGCCGGCGCGAGCAGGCCCTGCCACTGCGAGATGTCGAATCCCTTGATACCCGCCTCCTGCAGGGTCGGCACCTCCGGAAGGCTGGAGGCGCGCTTCGAGCTCGACACGGCGAAGGCGCGCAGCTTTCCGGCGCGGATCTGCGGCACCGAGGTGATGACGGTGTCGAACATGAAGCTGAGCTGGCCGCCGAGGAGATCGGCGAGCGCGGGCGCGCTTCCCTTGTACGGAACGTGGGTGAGCTGGATTCCGGTGTCGAGCGCGAACAGCTCGCCTGCCAGATGGTTGCCGCCGCCCACGCCGGTCGAGCCGAAGGACAGGGCGCCGGGCTTCGCGCGGGCGGCCGCGATGATGTCGGCGATGCTCCTGAAGGGCGAGCTCGCGAGCGTGACCAGCACGTACTGGTAGACGGCGCACTGCGAGATCGGCGCGAAATCCCTGATCGGATCGTAGGGCACGTGCGCATACAGAACCGGGTTGACGACGATCGGGCCGCTCGCCGTCACCAGCAGCGTGTAGCCGTCGGGGGCCGACTTGGCCACCAGGTCGGTGCCGATGCCGCCGTTCGCGCCGCCGCGGTTCTCCACGAAGAACGTCTGCCTGAGCGCATCGCTCAGCTTCTGGGCGAGCGTCCGGCCGAGGATGTCGGCGTTGCCGCCCGCGGCATAGGGCACGACGATCTTGACCGGCTTCGCCGGATAATCCTGAGCCCGCGCGACGAGCGGGAGCAGCAGGAGCAGAACGGCGGCGAGGCGAAGGTTCACGGCGACAGGCTATCATAGCGGGGCAGCAATTTCCCGGAGGCCGGCCGATGAGCGCAGACGTGAAGATGTTCAACCCCGACACCCTGGGCAAACCGCTCGGCCAGTACTCGCAGATCGCCCGGGTGAAGGGCGCCGGCGAGCTGGTGTTCATCGCGGGGCAGATCGCCACCGACAAGTCCGGAAATCTGGTTGGCGCCGACGATTTCGACGCGCAGTGCGTCCAGGTATTCGCCAACATCGGGGCGGCGCTGAAGGCGGTCGGAGGCGGCTGGCAGAACGTGGTGCAGTTCACCACCTACCTGGTGCACTCGCAGGACATTCCCCAATGGCGCGCATTCCGCCAGCGCGAGTTCGCCCGATATTTTCCCGACGGCGCGTACCCGCCGAACACGCTGCTCGTCATCGATCGCCTCGTCAACGAAGGCTTCCTCCTCGAAGTCCAGACGGTGGCGGCGCTTTGATCTCGAGAATGCTTCTCGCCGCGCTCGCGCTGTCTGCGGCGCAGGCTCTGGCGCAAGCCTATCCGCAGAAGCCGGTGCGGCTCATCGTGCCGGCACCCGCGGGCGGGCCGACCGACGTTCCCGCTCGCCTCGTCGCCGAGGGCCTGTCCGGCCTCATCGGCCAGCGCTTCGTGGTCGAGAACCGCGCCGGGGCGGGGGGCCTCGTCGCCGGCGAGTACGTCGCGCGCGCGGCCCCCGACGGCTACACGCTGCTCTACGCGAACACCAGCGTGCTCGCCGTGAATCCGGCGCTCCAGGGCGCGAACATGCCCTACGACCCCGCGGCGGCGTTCGCGCCGGTCGGCTTCGTCTCCAACTCGCCGCAGCTCCTGGTGGCCAATCCCAGGGTTCCGTACAAGACCGTGCGGGAGCTCGTCGCGTGGGCGAAGGCTCATCCGGGCGGGCTCAATTTCGCGACCGCCGGCGTAGGCACGCTGCCGCACCTGACCTATGAGTTGTTCAGGATGGAAACCGGGATAGTCGCGCTCAACGTGCCGTATTCGGGCGGCGGCCCGGCGCTCACGGCGGTGATCTCCGGGCAGGCCGACGCGCTCTTCGATCTGGTCAGCCCCAGGGTGAAGAGCGGCGAGCTGCGCGCCATCGCGGTCACCGGACCCGAGCGCCACGCCGACCTGCCCGACGTCCCGACGCTCGCCGAGAGCGGCTACGCCGCGGTGACCTCGACCTCGGGGACGGGGATCGTCGGCCCCAGCGGAATCCCGCGCGAGGTCGTCGCGATGCTCAACGCCAGGCTGAACGAGCTGATCGGCCGCCCGGAGATGCAGGCGAAGATGAAATCCTTCGGCCTCGTGCCGAAGAGCGGGCCGCCCGAGGAGTTCGCCGCGTGGGCGGCGCAGGAGCGCCAGCGATGGACGCGCGTCGTCAAGCTGTCCGGCGCCAGGGCGGAGTGAGGCATGGCGAGCGTCGCCGCCGCATTCGCCTCGTCTCACAGCGTCATGCTCGCGGCCGAGCTGCAGGATTGGCTGCGAGGCTTCCGCGAGAGCGACCTGCGCATGAAATACTACGACCGCGAGGGGAACCCGCGCTCGTACGCCGAGGTTCTCGCCGGTGCGCCGGCGAACATAGACCAGCTCATCGCGGACGATGCGGTCACGGCGCGCTACGACGAAGTCCAGGGGGCGATGAAGCGCATGCGCTCGGAGATCGCGCGGGCGGGCCTCGACGCGCTGGTGATCGTCGGCGACGACCAGCACGAGCTCTTCCAGGACCAGCACATGCCCTCGATCGGGGTCTACTACGGCGAGACCATACGCAACGCCGCGCGCTCGAACGCGAAGCGCTTCAGCTGGCCCGAGGAGTGGTACAACCGCGCGCAGATGCGCCGCTACGAGGACGACACCGACACCGACTATCCCTGCCACAGGCCGCTCGCGCTCGCGCTGATCGAGGGCCTGGTCACCCGGGAGTTCGACGTCTCCGCGGTCGCCGGCCTCGCCGACGGCCAGAACGAGGGGCACGCCTATTCCTTCGTTCACCGCTGGTACCTGAAGGGCGACGGCGCACGCATGCTTCCGGTCGTTCCGGTCTTCCTCAACACCTACAACCCTCCGAATCCGCCGCTGCCGAAGCGCTGCCTGCGCCTTGGCAGGGCGCTGAAGGAGCTGATCGAGGCCTTTCCGCAGGACCTGCGTGTCGGAGTGCTCGCCTCGGGCGGGCTGAGCCATTTCGTCGTCGAGGAGGAATTGGACCGCGCCGTGATCGACGCGCTGAAGAGAAAGGATCTCGAATTCCTCGCGGGGCTCGATCCGCGCCGGCTGAAAGCCGGGAGCTCGGAGATCCGAAACTGGATCGTGATCGCGGGCGCGGCGGCGCATCTGGACCTGAAGTGGATTTCCTACACGCCCTCCTACCGCACTCCCGCCGGCACCGGCATAGGACTGGGCTTCGCGAGCTGGGGCTGAGGTGGGGCCGTTCCGCGCCGACCAGGTCGGGAGCCTCCTGAGGACACCGGAGCTGCGCGCGGCCCACGAGAAATTCCTGCAGGGGCAGTACGAGGCGGCGGCGCTGCGCGAGCTCCAGGACCGCTGTATCCGCGAGGTCATGCGGCTCCAGGAATCGGCGGGGCTGCACGCGATCACCGACGGCGAGTACCGGCGCACCTCTTTCCACGCCGACTTCATCGAAAAGCTCGACGGCGCCAAATCGTCCGGCCAGCTGGACATCGGGGGCAGGGCGGGCGCCCTCGACAAAAAAATGGCCGAGGCGGGCAAGCCTTTCGCGCCGCGCGCCTTCGCGATCACCGGGAAGCTGCTGCATTCGCGGCCGATCGAGGCGGAGAACTTCAAGTTCGTCAAGGCGAACACGCAGCGCACGCCCAAGCAGACCATGCCCTCGCCGACCATGCTGCTGCGCGGAGGACGCGCGGCGGTGAGCCGCGAGGCGTATCCGGACCTCGCGGAATTCCACGCCGACATCGCAAAGGTCTACCGGGACGAGCTGCGACAGCTCGGCGAGGCCGGCTGCCGCTACGTGCAGCTCGACGACACGAACTTCGCCTATCTCTGCGACCCCAAGCTCGCCGATACCTTCCGGCGCGACGGCTACGACCTCGCGCGCCTGCCGGGGCAGTTCGCCGAGCTCGTCAACTCCGCGATCGCGGGCCGTCCGGCGGGGATGACGGTCGGGATACACCTGTGCCGCGGCAACGCGGTGGGGCAGTGGGCGGCGAGCGGCGGCTACGAGCCGGTCGCCGAGGTGCTGCTTTCGCAGGTGAACGCCGACGCCTATTTCCTGGAGTACGACGACGAGCGCTCGGGAGGCTTCGAGCCGCTGCGCTTCCTGCCCAGGGGCTCCTCCAAGAAGATCGTCCTCGGGCTGGTGAGCACCAAGACCGCCGTTCTCGAGGAAAGGGACGCGCTCAGGCGCCGCATCGATCTGGCGGCAAGATACGTGCCGCTCGAAAACCTGTGCCTGAGCCCGCAGTGCGGCTTCGCCAGCACCTTCCGCGGAAACCCGATTTCGCAGGACGATCAGCGACGCAAGCTCGAGCGCGTCGTCGAAGTCGCCACCGCGGTGTGGGGCAGCGCCCTATGAGAGATTTCCAAAGTGTGTTCGCGCGCAACGCCTTATCCGGAATGCTTCACGCAGCACCTCACTTGCTTTACCTCGCATCGCGCACGGTGTAGATTGACGCTCCCCGTTATACAAGAAACCGGCCTCTGAGTCCGAGATGGCGGCACAACAGTCAGGCGCCGCGGTCCCGCCGCGGCGTCAGCCTTCGGGCGCGGAGGAGAGTGCGCGCCTTTCCGCCCTGCGCGGCTACTGCGTGCTCGACACCGGCCGCGAGGCCCGTTTCGACGATCTGACGGGCCTGGCGGCGAACATCTGCGACACCCCGGTATCGCTGGTCAGCCTGGTGGACACGAACCGGCTGTTCTTCAAGTCGGCGCACGGCCTGGACGCACGCGAGGTTCCCCATCCGGATTTCTTCTGCGGGCACGCGATCCGCCAGCGCGACGTCTTCGTCGTGCCCGACGCGGCGGCGGACCCGCGCTTCGCCAAGCATCCTCTGGTCGTCGATCCGCCGCGCGTGCGCTTCTACGCCGGCGTTCCGCTGGTCACTCCGCAGGACCATGCGCTCGGAACGCTTTGCGTGGTGGACTTCGTTCCTCGACAGCTGGGCGCGCGGCAGATCGAGACATTGCGCATCCTCGGCAGGCAGGTGATGTCCCAGCTCGAGCTGAACCTGCAGGCGATGCGCGATCCGCTCACCGATCTCTACAACCGGCGCCAGCTCGAGGAGAGCCTGCATCGCGAGATCCTGCGCGCGCGGCGCCTGGGGGCGACGGTCGGAGTCATGGCCATCGACGTGGACCATTTCAAGCGGGTGAACGATACCCTGGGGCACGAAATCGGCGACGTCGCGCTGCGCGGAATCGCCGAGGAGCTGGCTTCCTGCGTGCGCGAGGAGGACATCGCCTGCCGGGCGGGCGGTGAGGAGTTCGTCATCATCCTTCCCGGGACGGGCAAAACAGCCTTGCGCTCGCGCGCGGAGGCGGTGCGCCGGACCGTCGAGCAGGCGCGGATTCCGGCGGGCGAGGGAACGCTCAAGCTGACCGTTTCGATCGGCCTCGCGAGCTTCCCGTCCTACGGCGACAGCGGACAGGCGGTTCTGCGGGCGGCCGACGTCGCTCTGTACAAGGCGAAAGCCGCGGGGCGGAACCGGGTGATCATGTGCGCGCCCAGCGGCGCGCGCCCCACGTCGTCCGCCAAAGCCGCGTAGAATCCGTTTCCTAGTTTCGAATCCTTCTTTCGGCAGATCGGGGTCTTTCCCCCCAGGCGGCTCGACGTGCTTTTTTTGAATCCATCCGGAGGCGATCGATGAGTGCGGGTTTCAAGGGCCGGCGCGAAGATCTCAGGCTGCTCACCGGGAGGGGGAAGTACACCTCCGACTGGAATCTTCCGGGACAGCTCTACGGATGCTATCTGCGATCCGACCGCGCGCACGCCGAGATCGTCTCGATCGACACCGCGCAGGCGGCGGCGTCTGCGGGAGTGGCCGCGGTTCTTACCGGCGCC
>DASSJA010000356.1:0-6470 GCA_035691445.1 Burkholderiales bacterium
GCACCTGGCCCTTGTCCCTTCGGGGAATCTCGCTTTGCGAGTTGGCAATAACACTGACCGGGTTCCGCTCAGAGCTGAGAAGACGATAGGAGATTTCGATGGATGATTTGGCGTATTCGTTGCGGGTGCTCTGCCAGCGCATCCGCGACGGCAGCCATGCCGCACAGGCAGACCGGCTGCGAACGCTAACGCTGGCAAGCCGTCAGTTGCGCGAAGCGGGCTTCAGGCAGATGCGTGCCGGCTCGCTGAAGGGCAAGCACGTCCAGGCGCTCCTTCGGCGCTGGCAGGACGAAGGGTTGTCCGCAGGAACGCTCAAGAATCGCCTGGCGCATCTACGCTGGTGGGCGGAAAAGGTGGGCAAGGCCGGTCTGATCCCGGCCGACAATGCGTAATTGGCCGTCCCAGACCGGCGATTCGTCACCAACGAGAACAAGGGGCGGGAGCTCGGGAACCGCCTTGAGGGCGTCAGCGATCCATATGTGCGGACGAGCCTACTGCTGCAGGAAGCATTCGGTCTGCGACGCGAGGAGTGCATCAAGTTCCATCCGAGCTTTGCGGACCGCGGAGATCGGATCGTTCTGAAGGGCTCCTGGACGAAGGGCGGCCGGCCACGAGCCATACCGATCACGACACCGGAGCAGCGCGCCGCGCTCGATGAGCCGTACCGGATCGCGGGAGCGGGATCGCTCATTCCGGCGCACAAAACGTACATCCAGCAGCGGCATACCTACGATGGGCAGTGCAAAGCCGCCGGTCTGAGCCACATGCACGGGCTGCGACACCGCTACGCGCAGGCTCGATATGAGGCGCTGACGGGTTGGAAGGCTCCGACAGCAGGCGGCCCGTCCGCGCAGGCGCTGACGGCGGCTCAACGCGCACTGGACGAGGCTGCGCGGCAGATCATCAGTCGCGAACTCGGCCACGAAAGGTCGCAGGTAACGGCGGTGTACCTCGGACGGTAGTCGCCGACGGATGGGATCACCATCGGATTTGCTGGACGAGTTGGCTCGCGTGTACGCGCGCGTCGCCGTCGAGGAGTTTCTGGCCCGAACCAAGGATGGCCTCGCGGAGGAAGATAGCGCGAACCAGAAAGATCAGGATTCATCCGCGGAGCCTCCGGCCGAATCCGAGGCGCCAAAATGACCGGCAATCCGTGCGCCTCGAAAGTTCGCAGTTGCGCTTTGGGAGACTTCAGCGCATGGTAAAGGCCATCCTACTTGGAGCCTCCGTCGCGAAGAAGCTATGAAGGCCGCCGTCTATTCACGTTTGAGTACCGATCGGCAAAACGAATCCTCGATCGCCGACCAGGTGCGCGTATGTGCCGAATACGCTGAGCGCCAAGGCTGGCAAGTCGTCGAGTACTTCGAGGACCAGGGGATCAGCGGCGCGGCACTCGGAAACCGGCCCGGTGTTCTCCGGCTTCAGGATGCCGCATTCGCTCGCCGCGTCGATGCCATTCTGGTCACCGATCTATCACGCCTGTCACGCTCACAGGGCGATCTCTCGAAGATGATCGACCGGCTGGTGGTGAAGGGGATCCGAGTTGTCGGCGTGCAGGACGGTTACGACAGCGCGCGGCGCGGTCACAAGCTGCAAGCGGGGCTCTCCGGAATCATCGGTGAGGCATTTCGCGAGATGGTGAAGGATCGCACGTACGCGGCGCTGGAATCGCGGGCGAGGGGGAAGAGGGCGACCGGGGGGCGCGCCTACGGATATCGTGACGGCAAGGTGGACAAGGGCGAGGCATACATTGTCCGCGAGATATTCGGGCGCTTTGCCGACGGCGCGAGTTGCCGGACGATTGCTGGCGACTTGAACGCGCGGCGGATTCCGTCGCCGGGCGCGACGTGGAATCGCACGGAGCGTCGAGCGACTGGCTGGATGGGCTCCGGGATTCGTGTGATCGTGCGCAACGAACGCTATCGTGGGACCGTGCACTGGAATGCCTCCGAGTGGCGCAAGGATCCCGACACGGGCAAACGCAAGCGCATCATGCGGCCACGCTCGGAATGGATCAGTTACGTCGATGAATCCCTGCGAATCATTTCCGATGATCTGTGGGAGCGCGCGCAACGGCGGACTCGCCCGGCGAAGGACGAGACGCGTCTGCGAACAGGCGGCAAGCCGAAGTACCTACTTTCCGGCCTGCTTCGGTGCGACGTGTGCGATGCGCATTACACGATCACGGACGCGGTGAGCTATGGATGTTCGAGTTACCACGACGGACACGCCTGCTCAAACTCGATTCGAGTGAGGCGTGATCGTGTCGAGCATATCTTGCTCGGCCCCATCCGTGACGATTTGCTCGCGCCCGAACGCGTCGCGCGGATGGTCAAGGAAATGCAGGATCACTACCTCGAGCGGGTGCAGGCTTCGCAAGCGCGAGCGGTCGAGGCGCCCCGCGAATTGCTCGAACTCGCGGCGCGCATCGAACGGCTGCGAGAGCGTCTACAGCACGGCGACCCGGACATGACCGCCGATGAGCTTCAGGCCGCGATCGACAGGCGGAAGAGAAGCGCCGCGAGCTTCTGGCGCTACAGGGTAACGCGGGCTTGCCGGCCAAGGCGCTTGCGATCTTGCCCCACGCAGCAGAGCTGTACCGCCGCCAAGTGGCGCTTGGCCTCGATGGCCATCCGGACGCGATCCTGAAAGCGCGCCTGTTCCTACGCGAGTGGTTCGGCGGGAAGATTCGCCTCGAGCCGCTACCTGACGGCGGGCTCATGGCCCATTGGAATCAGAACGTTGGCGCGCTCTGCAAGGGCCTAGGGTCATGTGGTAGCGGGGGCGTGATTTGTATTTCGCACACCACTGATTTCATTGACATTTCACTGCGGTGACAGCCAGATATAGGCCCCCAGGTGCCCAAGCCCGGGCGTCATCGGTCGGAAGAGTCGCTGACGCTCCGAGGCTCCACGATGAGTGTGGATGAAGTGTCATTATCGCGCCGGCATCCGCACCGCGGCATGCAATCGCCTCGCGAATTGGCGGTGCTCGTTAAAGAGAATCAGCCACGCAACAGCAGCCGCCGCAGCTCGAGCTGAAGATGTTCGTACTGCCCGCTGATGAACCGATAGCATTCACAGGATCTCTTCTGAAGGCCCTGTCTGTCGAGAATGCGGATGGTGCCGCGGCGATAGCCGATCAAGCCGGCCGTCTGTAGGTTGCTCGCAGCCACAGTAACCCCGGCGCGACGCACACCGAGGAGGGCGGCGATGGACTCGTGGACCATCAGAAGCTCGCGGGAGCCCGCGTAGCGACTCATCGTGAGCAGCAGACGCGCCAAGCGCTGCTCGACGTCGTGGTGCTGGCTGCAGGCCACGGACTGGCTGACCACCGCGAGAAACGCCCGGCCATAACTCAGCAGCAGCCGCTGCAGCGGACTCCCGAAGCGCAATTCCTTGCGCAGGTCCCTCGCCTGCATCTTCATCGCGCCCCCCGAAAGCTGCACGATCGCCTTGTCGGGGGTGACAATGCCGCCCAGGAAGATATTGATGCCGACGAGCCCCTCGCGGCCAATGATGCCGACCTCCACCGTTCGTCCATCGTCCATGCTGTCGACCATGGCGACCACGGCGTCCTCGGGGAAGTACACGGCTCCGATTCTCTGATCCGCCTGATAGACCGTCTCTCCTCGGCTCAGTGTTACATGCTCGAGCTTGGGAAGAAGATGCTTGTGTTCGCTCGCGAGCAGAGCCCCCAGGATGCTGTTGCCAGTCGGAACTGTGACGGGTGTGGCCCGCCGTCGCCTTTCACGTGTGGAATCGTGCGTCACTGCCAGCAGCGGACGCCTCGTTTGAGTCACGCGATGCCCCTTCCCGTCACTATTTCTTGCCTCCGCGCCGTTGAGCCCGTCCGAGTCTCGCCACACCTATAGATCACCGGCATGCCCGCGCGCACCGCTTGACCCAATACGCATGATAGGAACGATGCTGATAGTGTGCCCCGGAGACCGCTCCGTCGGTGTGCTAGCACACGCACCCTGAGACGCAAGGTGTATGTCCCGAACGCTCGACGGCGCTGTCGCTCGTGCTGGCTGGCGCGGTAGAGCTGGTGATTATGATTACCTTTCTTGCGGCAGGGATCCGGTCGGTGAGAGGCTACGATCGTTCCCTTCTCTTCCGAGCGTACGGCAGCGAACAGAACATGGGAGAAGCGTGCGGGATAATGGAGGCCTAAAAGAAGTGAGGAAAGGCCCATGAGAACATACCTTGCGATGAGCTGCGCGATCTTGGCCACCTTGCTCGGCAGCGCGGTGACCGCCACCGCCCAGAACTCCGATACGGACAGTGCGCATGCGGTGGCATTCGTGAAGGACTCGGCCATCACGACGAAAATCAAAACGAGGCTGGCCGCTGAGCACATGACAAGTCTGGCTGACATTCATGTCGATACCGACAAGGACGGAGTGGTCTGGCTGAGTGGCAGCGTCAAGACCCAGAAAGCGGCGGATCGAGCAGTAGCGATTGCGCGTGCAACCGCTCATGTGAAGAAAGTGCACAGCGATATCAGGGTCGCCGAGAGCGACTGAGGCAGTGGGCCTGAATCGGATGCGCCGTTATAACGCGAGGCATGCATCCTTATGCCGTGCTTGCTGCGCTGTCGAGACCGCCGCGCAGACTACGTGGCGCTGTGCTCTTCTCAGGTCAGTGCGCCGGCGCACTGATGATACGGACCACGCTGGGTATCCTCGAAGAATCGCAAGTGCGTACACAGGGCAACCCCTATGAATCCCGTCACCTCATTCCTTGTCCTCGCCTTCCTTGCCGCGGCGGTTGCCGTCGGCTACTGGGTCAATCTGTATCTCGGGCTCGCCCTTCTCGCGGCGGGCGTCCTGCTCGGCTCGTCGCTCAAAATGGCCAACGTCTGGCAGAAGTTCGTGATCCTCAGGCTCGGCAAACTACAAAGCGTCAGGGGCGCGGGCCTCTTCGCAATCATCCCGGTCCTCGATTCCGTGATCGCGATCATCGATGCGCGTATTCAAACCACGGCTTTCAACGCCGAGCAGGCGCTGACGAGAGACACGGTGCCGGTGAACGTCGATGCCATCGTGTTCTGGCACGTTCACGATGCGGAGAAGGCCGCGCTAGCCATCACCGATTACCGCCAGGCCATGGACCGGGTCGCCCAGACCTCACTTCGCGAGATGATCGGCTCGTCGGTGCTTGCGACGCTGTTGTCCGATCGCAAGCAGGCCGATGAGCAACTGAAGGTCGAGATCGGTGAAAAGACCGCTCCATGGGGCATATCGGTGAGCTCGGTGGAGATCCGCGATGTCGCAATTCCAGCGGCTTTGCAGGACGCGATGTCTCGCCAGGCCCAGGCTGAGCGCGAGAAGCAGGCGCGCGTGATTCTCGGCTCGGCGGAAGCTGCGATTGCCAGCAGCTTCGTCGCAGCGGCGGACACTTATGTCGGGCATCCCATGGCGCTGCAGCTTCGAGCGATGAACATCATTTACGAGACGACCAAGGAACGAGGGGCCACGATCCTGATGCCGAGCTCGATGGTCGACAGCCTGAATCCATCCGCCAAAATCCTGGGTCTTGCGCTGGCAGGGAACGAGGCCGTGAAGGCAAACGGAGGACTGGAGCGGATGGAGTCGACCGACGCTGCGCTTCCCGCGCGGACCGCAGCATGACCGTGTGCGCCATTCGGCGTGGGCAAGGGCCTGCGGGATGGGCGCAGCGATGCGCGCTGCAGGGATGGGACCAGCCACTCGCGCGCTCGAGATCCGGTCGGGCCCAGGCGGGGCGGAGCGCCGGAGGGGCTTTGGGGCCCGCATCCACGTGCCGGGGCGGGAGTATCAGTGAGGACGACGATGCAACGTGCGAAGAGGAGTGCAACATGCAAGACAAGATGGCGACGAACCGGATAGGGTCAACCACCGCGGCAGGAGGCCCGCCCCGATGAGCGGCGCCTCGAGCTCGTATCCATGAAAGTCAAAGCCGGTGTTTGGATTGACCATCGCAAGGCGATGATAGTGTTGATGACTGGCGCCGGCGAGCGCACGGTGCTCATCGTCTCGAAGGTCGAAAAGCATCTGCAACGCTCGGGAGATTCGCCGCTGAAGGGGCGCTATGAGGCACAGCAGGTCCCCGCGGACGATCGCCGCGAGAAGGCGCTCACGGCAGAGCTCAACATCTTCTACGACGCCGTGATCGCGGTGCTGCGCAGCGCGGAGTCGTACATCATTTTCGGGCCGGGCGAGGCCAAGGGCGAGCTGAAGAGACGGCTCGTCAAGCGCAATCTGGGCGGACGACTGGCCGCGATCATGGTCGCGGACAAGATGACCGATCGGCAGATCGCGGCCAAGGTCCGCGGGCAGTTCTCGGCGCCGTGGTCGGCCAAAGGGCCGAGAACCGGCCGCGCGAACGCGGGATTGCGAGGCAAGACCCCGCAGACACCCGGCGCAAGCTAGGGGCAGTGCCGTCTCGCGAGCACTGCTGGCATCGGTTTACGCCTCGCGTCATGAG
>DASSJA010000357.1:0-2055 GCA_035691445.1 Burkholderiales bacterium
GCATTTCACCGTGAGGAGCTGCCGCGCCCTGGGGAGCCATTCGAGCGCCCTGCGCAGGTTCTCGCCGACCGCTCCGTTGATCTCCTGCGCGTGCCGCATCACTTCATCCAGCGAACCGTATTGGGAAACCCACTTCGCCGCGGTCTTGGGACCGACCTTTTCCACGCCGGGGACGTTGTCGACCGAGTCGCCGACGAGCGTCAGGTAGTCGAGCATCCGCTCGGGGCGAACGCCGAATTTCGCCTCGACACCGGCCGGGTCGAGGCGCTCGTTCGACATGGTGTTGACGAGGGTTACGCGCTCGCTCACGAGTTGGGCGAGGTCCTTGTCGCCAGTGGAGATTACGCAATGCAGGCCGCGATGGTCGGCTTCGCGCGCGAGGGTGCCGATGACGTCGTCCGCCTCGACTCCCTCGATCTGCAGCAGCGGCCACCCGGAAGCGCGGATCGCCTCGAACAGCGGCTCGATCTGCGAGCCGAGATCGTCTGGCATGGGCGGCCGATTCGCCTTGTACTGTGCGTACATATCGTCGCGGAAGGTCTTGCCGCGCGCATCGAACACGCACGCCACGTAGTCGGCCTTGTAGTCGGCGAGCAGCTTTCGCAACATATTCAGCACGCCGTAGATCGCGCCGGTAGGCTCGCCCGACGCGTTGCGCAGGTCGGGCAACGCATGGAAAGCGCGGTACAGATACGACGACCCGTCAACCAGCAGCAGCGTTTTTTCCAAGGGAACTCACGAGCGAGAAGATTCCGAAGTCTCTCGGCACCGCCTCACGGGAGGCGAGCGTGGCGGGCGAGGTCTGCGCCTGTTCCGCATTATGTCAGAATTCGTCGGGGCCGCAGCCGCGCGCCGCCGAGCGGGAGATTCTCCTCAACCTCTGATAGACTCGCTCTGATGCGGAATCGCTTCATGCTGCGACGAATTCTCGCTTCCGTGCTGCTCGCTCTTGCGCTGCCGCTCGCGGCGCAGCAGCCCCCCAAGCTGGAGCCGCTCCCCGAGCCCCCGCCGCCTCCGCCGGGCGCGGCCGACCAGCCCGAAGAGCCGCCCGTGCGCATCCGCTCCGGGCAGGATCAGGTCGAGGAACAGCTCATAGACGGACGCCACGTGGTGCGCGTCACGACCCCAGCCGGCCAGGAGTACTGGTTGATCGAGGACCTGGCCGACGGTGCCGGCCTGAAGAACGAGAGCCTGGATCGCGGCGTGCGCGTGCCGCTTTGGGTGATCCGCCGGTTCTAACGCTCGCACGGGCGTCCCCGATCGTTCGGGCACCATGTCCGTCTTTACGCGTGTCACCCCGGAAGAGCTTTCGGCCTGGCTGAAGCGCTACGCTATCGGCACCCTGGTCGACCTGCAGGGCATCGCGGCAGGCATCGAGAACACGAACTACTTCGTCACGACCTCGCACGGGCGTTTCGTGCTCACCCTGTTCGAGAGGCTGAGCCCGGGACAGCTTCCCTTCTATCTGAACCTCATGGCGCACCTCGCCCGCCACGGCATCCCATGCCCGGCGCCGATCGCAGACCGGAACGACGAATATCTTGGAATCTTGAAGGGCAAGCCGGCCACCCTGGTCACCTGCCTGCCGGGAGCCCCGCTCAACTCGCCGCAACCGCGCCACTGCGGGCAGGTCGGCGCGATCCTCGGCGCGATGCATCTCGCCGGAAAGAGCTACGACGGGGCACTCGACAATCCCCGGGGTCCGAAATGGTGGCGGGAGGCGGCGGGCGAGGTTGCTCCGTTTCTCGATGCGAGACGCCGCGAGTTGCTCGCCTCCGAGCTCGGATTCCAGGCGGGGCACCGCGATTTGGACCTGCCCCGCGGTCCGGTTCACGCGGACCTGTTCCGGGACAACGTCCTGTTCGAAGCAGACCGGATCGGAGGCGTGATCGATTTCTATTTCGCCGGGATCGACGCTTTCCTGTTCGACGTCGCGGTGACGCTGAACGACTGGTGCGTCGATCCGGCAGGAGAGATCGACGGTGAGCGCGCGTCGGCGCTCCTCGCCGCGTACCGCCGCGCCCGCGAGTTCACCCGCGCGGAGAGGGAAGCCTG
>DASSJA010000358.1:0-2033 GCA_035691445.1 Burkholderiales bacterium
CACGACGTGCTCGATCTTCGTCTTGCCGACCACCTGCTGCAGCGTCGGCGCGAAGTTCTCGAGGATGACGATCGCCCTCGCGCCCGAATCCTCGAGCTGGTGCTCGAGCTCGCGCGGCGTGTAGAGCGGATTGACGTTGACCACGACGTATCCGGCCCTGAGGATGCCGAAAAGGCACACGGGATACTGCAGGCAGTTGGGCATCATCACCGCGACCCGCGCGCCTTTCGCGAGGCCTTTCGCCTGGAGCCATGCGCCGAACTCGCGCGACAGGCGCTCGAGGTCCCCGAAGCTGATCGTCCTGCCCATGTTGGCGTAGGCCGGACGAGCTCCGTATTTTTCGGTCGTGCTCTCGAACAGATCGCCGATCGAGCGGTACTGCCGACAATCGATCTCGGTCGGCACTCCCGGGGGGTAGTGCTTGAGCCAGATTCTTTCCACGCAAACTCCCTGTAGCGCGCCTTCTGACGGGCTCTTGTCGACCGCGGGCCCTTTACTCAAACTCGACCGAGCCTCTAGGTTATCGCATTGGCGCGCCGAATGCTGGCGATCATGCTGCTGACGAGCAGAAACTCGCGCCGGCTCTCCCGGTTCGCCGCCTGGCGGCGCAGCTCGTCGAAGTTCTGCCTGCGCTTCTCCTCCGATTTTTCGTTGAGCCGCTTGAGGTTCTTGATCGAATGCTCCTGGACGTACTCGAGGTTCACGGTGCGGCGCTGGCGCACGTAGACTTCGAGCAGGGACTCGTCGGCCTCCCTGCGACATACTTTTCCGAGTTTCTCCGTCAGGTTGAACGAATCGTGGATCCCTCCGTTCAGGCCGAAAGCCCCCATGGGATTGTTGAGGTGCGCGGCGTCGCCCGCGAGCAGGATGCGCCCCGCTCGGAAATCCTTCGCCACGCGCTGATGCACCTTGTAGATGCTCTTGTACTTGATCTGGTAGCGCTCATTCCTGGGCAGGAAGCTCTGCATTCGGTGCTCCACCATCTCCTCGGACAGCGTCGCCGCCTCGTCTTCCTCGGAAGGAACCGGGAAAATCACGCGCCATATCCCGGGCGGCCCCTCGTCGGGCATCTTGAATATCGCCGCCCATTCGTTCGGGTCCGCGAGGTAGGCGTTCAGCGTGTAGCCGTGCGGCGCGTAGTCGTAGGGAGTGCTCGCCACGACGAAGCGCTCGTCCCAGGTGAAGCCGTCGAAGCCCACGTCGGAGCACTTGCGCACCGTGCTGCGGCCGCCGTCGGCCCCGACCAGCCATTCGGCCTCGAATTGCTCGGGCCCGCCCGGCGTCTCCGCGGCGACCGTCACGGCGTCCGAGTCCTGGGAAACGTCGCTCACCTTGTGCGAGAAGCGTACCTCCGCATGCGGATGCTCCTCGAGCTTCGCGAGAATGATCGGCGTGAGCCGGTGCTGCTCGAGGTGCAGCCGATACGGATAAGGCGTGAGATCGCCGATTTCGGTAACGTCCCATTCGACGATGACGCCCTGGCGCCGGTCCCGGATCTGCCAGCGCGGCACCTTGATCGCGGTCTTGTGCATCTCGTCGGTGATGCCGTAGGGCGCCATCATCTCGAGCGAAGGCGGATGAAAGGTACCCGCGCGCAAGTCGACCGCGAGGGCCGGCTCGGCTTCGAGCACGAGCACGCTCACGTCCTGCTTCGCAAGCGCGAGCGCCGTGAGCAGCCCCACGGGCCCGGCTCCTGCGACGATCACCTGCGGTCTTCTCGGCATCTGGATTCCCGTGGACGGCGGTCAGCGAAGCCGGAATTCTAGGCCTCGCGGGGACCCGCGCGCCACGGGCTCTGCCTGAGCGGAACATCGGGGAATGCCCGAGCCCGCGTCGGCGCCGTCGCGCTCACGACTCGACAACCGCGCCCGCCCGGGCGCGCGAGCGGATGAGGCCCGCCATGACTACCGCTCCCGCACCCAGGGTCGTGAACGCGAATCCCCACGCGAGGGCGGCCGTCTTCCCGCCCGCGAGATCGAGCACCGCGCCGAACAGAAGCGGCGCGATGAACCCCGCGCCGAATCCGAGCATCG
>DASSJA010000359.1:0-7485 GCA_035691445.1 Burkholderiales bacterium
TGTCCTTCAGGCGCGTAACGCGCCCGCGGATCCGGTCGATGTCGTCTGCGATCGTGAAAAGCGTGCTCGCCGGATCCGCATCGGGCCGGTCGTTCGACGGTACTTCGTAGCGCGCGTCTTCGGTCAGCAGCCCGATCCAGTCATCGAGGCGCCACTCGTCGAGCAGGGCTGCCTCGCGAAAGAGCAGCTCCTCGACTTCGCCGAGCGTGATCCGCGCGGCGCGGGCTGGGGCCTTGTTCTTCATTGCGCGGCGTGCGGCTCGGCGCGCATCAACCTGTCCCACTGTGTCCAGAAAGCCCGCAGATGCAGCTCGTCGGAGTTGAGCTGGTTGCCCGTTTTCGCCATGCCGCGCGACATTACCGACCAGGGCACTTCACGGTGGGTGGCGGCAATGCCCGCCTGCACCATCTCGAGCGCTTCGACGTCGTCGGGCGTGGCAAGCCCGCCAGGACCGTAGAAGGTGAGAAAAGCGTCCAGCCGGATCGCGCGCGCAGAGGGTGTTTCCTCCTTCGGTCCCAGCGCCCACGCGCACACGCGCATGCGATCGGGCGCGAGCGGATAGAAAGTGCGGATCGTCACCGACGAGCCGTCGGCGAGGAGCAGGTTGGGAAAGATGATGAGGTTCCTGTTGGTATCGGCGACGCGCGCGGCGCGCGCCTCCCCGAGGCGCGCCGTAAGCTCGGCGCGGATGCGCTCGATCTCCGGCTTCGCCGACTCGCCGTATACGGGAATCCATTTCGCTACCGGTCTGCCGCGGAAATTGACATTGTCGGTGGTCGCGTGGCCGTTGCCGAGCGGCTTGCCGACGCCGTGCGAGGGAAGGAGGTGATCGCGGTCGGGACGCTGCATCTTCACGCCGGCGTTTTTCAGATAGTCGAGCCAGGTCGAATGCGTGGTGAGGAGGTGATAGTCGTCGAAGCTGTTCTCGACGAGCAATTTCCAGTTCGCGCGTATTTCGTAGTCCTGCGTACCCTGGATCACCTCCATCCGCCCCGAAGGCGACTGGTCGATCACGAGATCGATGTATTCCCTCGCGCCTGCCAGATATTCGTCCAGCGGCGCGGCTTGCGGATCGAAATTGAGGAATACGAAGCCGCGGTAGCTCTCGACCCTCGGAGGTTCTGCGAGCCCGTGGTCGGATTTCCTGAAGCTCTCGGGATAGTCTTTTTCGCCGGGCACGCCGTCCAGCCTGCCGTCGCGGTCGTAGCTCCAGCCGTGATAGAAGCAGGTATGCACTTTTGCGTTGCCCTCGGCCTCCCGACACACCATCGCGCCGCGGTGGCGGCAGGTGTTGAGGAAAACCCGCACGGCGTTTCTCGAGTCGCGGCAGAAGATGACGGGCCGCCCGCACACGGTGCGCGTCCTGAAGTCGCCTGCCGAGCGCACCTCGGACTCGTGGCCGACGTAGATCCAGCATACGTCGAACACGCGCCGCCGCTCGAGCTCCAGGATCTCCGGGTCGACCAGGGTGGCGCGATTGACACGGAAGCTCGAAGCCTCGTTCAACACCAACGGGCGGTCGTTCATGGAATTGCGATTCTAGCACCCGCGCGAAGGCGGAACGTCAGCGCGAAGGGGGCATGAACTCGCGCATGCGCTCACGCAGATCGTCGGGGATCGGCGTTGACTTGAAGGTCGCGAAGTCGATGAGGCACACATCCCAGGCGACGCGCAGCCGGAGCTCCCCCGCGACGCTTCCCGCGAGCGCCAGATCGAGGGAGCTGCGGCCCATTCGGGTCACCCACAGGTCCAAGTCGAGGAACTCGCCCATCTTGCAGGGACGCACGAATTCCGCCCTGATCGAAAGTCCGGGTATTCGCAGGTTTCTCTTCCGCATGAAGTCGCTGCCGAAGGGGGATTCGATTCCCCTCTGGAACCAGTCTTCGAGAGCATTGCTGAAAAGGTCGAAGAAGCGCGGATAGAACACGATTCCGGCCGGATCGCAATGCGAGAAACGCACCAGATACTGCGAGCGAAAGGCGTTGGGTGGTATCCGGCCGTCGTGGGTCGCTGGCTCGGGCGAAGGCGCCGCTCCCGGCGTCAGGAAGCGCTCCATGCGCGCGCGCAGCTCATGCGGTATCGCGATGGCCCGCCGGCTTTCGAGCGAAACGATCGCCACCTTGTGGCGCACCCGCAGCCTGTCTTCGCCTTTTGTGCGCCCGCGGATCGCGAGCACCGCCGAGCTGCGGCCGAGCGCCTCGACGCCCAGCCCCATGAGCAGCGTTTCCCCCAAGCGACAGGCTTTCAGGAAATCCACCCTGGTATTCACCAGCGGCACGCCCAGGCCACGCCCGAAGTGGAATTCCTTGAACGGTACCGCCAGCCTGGCCTCGAACCACTCTTCGACGAGGTCGTTCGCCATCTCGAGGAAGCGCGGGAAATACACGATCCCCGCCGGGTCACAGTCGGCAAACCGGATGCGGCGAGGCTGGGCGAAGATTTCCGGCAGGGTGTTCGCCTCGGACTACGACTGGATTTCGCGGGTGGTTGGCGGTTCCATGTGCCGTCGGCCTAGGCGGCTTTGTCGCTCGGTGGCCGGCCCATGAACTTGACGGGTTTCGGCCTGGGAGGCAGCGGCGTGATCCCTTGAGTCTCGAGAGACTGCTCGAGCCTGCGCCCCTCCGGATCGGCGAGCGCGCCCTCGCGAGCCGCGCGGATCGCCTTCGCGCGCAGCCCCGGATCGCCGATCGCGTCACCCTCGACGAGCGCGCTCATGATGCGCAGGAAGCTGGCCTTGCCGCGTGCATGCGTTTCGCCGTAGCCCTTGATCAGGCGCCCGCATAGTGCAATCTCGAGAGCGAGAGGCGGGTGGTGCTTGGCGGCGGCGGTGATCGCGGTGAGCCATCGGCCGATCAGCGCCTGCTCCTCGCGCCAGCGCGAGGAGAGCGGCCGCAGGGGCCGCAGCGAAGCAAGGCAGCGCAGCAGGAGGAATCCGCTAACGCTCGTGGTCCTCACGTGCATGCCGACGTTCAGCTTCCCGGCAAGCCCGGTGATCCGAGCGAGACCCTTGAGCGGCTGCGCGACCCAGCGCGGCATCACGGCGGCGAATTCCTCCAGGCCCGGCTTCAGGAACTCGGTCACGTGCAGCGGCTCCCCGGGCTTCGCCTGCACTTCCGCGCGGATGCGCTCGAATCGGCTCCGGCGGGTCTTCAGGTCGGCCACGCGGATCACGTCCTCGTAGCACATCCACAGTGCGAGGAAGCGCCCCGTCTCGACGGTGAGCCTGAAGCCGTCGGCCGCGCGGTCGAGGTTGGTGATCGGCTCGAGCCGGTCGAAATAAAGAATGGCGTAGCCGCGGTCCTGGAAGTCGATGCAGCGCGAAGCGCCTTCGCGCAGCATTGCATGAGTTTCCGGAGGGAAGATGGGCCGCATTTTCACTTCCGGCGAAGCCCGAGAGCGCTTCTCCTCGTGCGCCGGAAGCACTCCGCCCGTCGCTGCGGCGTCGAACCCGGCGGCGAAGCCCATCAGGCTCGCCTCCGCTCCCTTCTCGCCCGCGCGGATCGCGGCCTCGCACTCGCCGCGCGACAGGGGCAGCGCGCCCGAGCCCGCCAGGGCACCGAACATCACGGCGCTGATGACGGTTCCCGCGGCTTGGGTGTGCGCCTGCATATCGAACAGGACGGCGCGCTTCGCGAGCGTGCGCGCCGCCTTCAGCACGACCTCGCTGTCGAAACGGCCGTCACCCATCTGCATTTTCTCGGCCACCGTGTAGATGCGGTGGGTCGATGCGATCAGCGTGGTGCGGTCGGAGGTCACGAAGCCGTTCTGCATGGCGCGTGCCGCCTCGAGCAATTCGGAAGCGACCATGACGTCGACGTAGGAGGGAGCGGGCGTGAGCGTCATCACCGGGCGCTTGCCGTCGAGATCGGAGAGCTTTGCGGGATAGATCTCCAGGTAATAGGTGGTCGCTCCGGTACGCTGGGCGACGCCCGGTATCGAGGTGCTCTGCACCGGGTAGTCGCGCGAGGTCGCCGCCGCGACGATCCAGTCGGCCAGCACGCCGCCCCCCTCGCCGCCGAGCGCCGCGATCAGGATGGTGACAGGCCGTTCAGGCAGGGTCACGGTCGCCTAGGCCGATTGCAGCCAGCCGATGACGGCGCCGCGCGCCCGGGCCAGCCACCGGTCGAGGAAGCTCGGGTTGTGCACGATCTCTGCGCGGAAGAACGAGGGGCACAGCACCGCCGCGTGCGCCACCTCCCCGCACAGCCCGCAGCCCACGCAGGAGTTGTTCACATGCGCCACCGGGTCGAGCTTGAGCGGGTCGCTGGAGGCCTTGACCGTTAGGGAGGGGCAGCCCGAGAGCCGGATACAGGAGTGGTCGCCCGTGCACACGTCCTCGTCCACCCCGAAGCGCGTGCGCACCACGCGCTTGCCCGCCTTGAGCTTCGCCGCGATCTGAGGCCGGATGCGCCGCTGACGCTCGAGCTGGCACTCGGCGTCGGCGATGATCACCTTCAAGCCCGTGTAGGCGCTCGTCATCGCGCCGCGCAGCGCCTTTGCCACGGTCTCCACACGATAGGTGTAGACGGATTTGACCCAATCCACGCCGATCCCCTTCAGGGCGCGCTCGATGCTCATGTCGCCCGATTTCCATGCGCTCTGGTGCGGCGAGGAGGGGATGTTCTGCGTTCCCGTCGCCGAGGTGTAGCCGTTCTTCATGATGACGAGGATGCCATCGCCCTTGTTGAAAACGGCGTTGGCGATGCCCGAGGTCAAGCCGTTGTGCCAGAAGCCGCCGTCGCCCATGATCGTCACCGTGCGCCGCGAGAACATCGGGTCGATCGCCGAGTTCGAGGCCATCCCGAGTCCGTAGCCCAGCACGGTGTTGCCTATGTTGAAGGGCGGCAAGGTCGAGAAGGTGTGGCAGCCGATGTCGCCCGAGACGTGGAAGGCCCCTGTCTCGCGCTCGAGGAGCTTCATTGCCGAGAACACCGGGCGCTCGGGGCAGCCGATGCAGAACCCCGGTGGGCGCGCGGGTACGGACGGGCCGAGCAGCTCGGCGGCGCGCTTTTTCACCGCCGCGAGCTGGTCGATCGCGCGGCGGGCCGCCTGGGTGCCCGCCGACGCGCCGACCGCTTCGATCCACTTGGCCACGCCCGCGAGCACGACTTCGCCCGTGTACTCCCCGGCCATCGGAAGGCAATCCTTGCCGTGCACCCGGGTCGGGATATCCGCGCGGCGCAGGATCGCGTGCAGCGCGTCCTCGATGTACGCCGGCTGCCCCTCCTCGATCATCAGCACCGCGCGCTTCCCCGTGCAGAAAGCCGCCACCTCCCCGGGGAGCAGCGGATAGGTGACGTTCAGCGCATAGACGGGGATCTTCGATCCGCCGAAGGCGTCGGCGAGCCCGAGTTGCTGCAGCGCGCGCACGGCGACGTTGTACATGCCGCCCTGGCAGACGATCCCGAGGTCCGAAATCTCGCCGTCGAACACTTCGTTCAGCCGGTTCTCCCCGATGAATTTCTGCGCCGCCGGCCAGCGCACCTCGACCTTGTGCCTTTCCTGCGCGTAGGTCGCGGGAGGCAGCGAGATCCGCGCAAAATCGAACTCGGGATCCTCGATCGCATTGTTGCGCGAGAGGCGCGGCGCGCGGTTGTCCTTGGCTTCGAAGGCGCCGTGGACGTGGCAGGCGCGGATGCGCAGCTCGAGCATCACCGGCGTGTTGGAGGCTTCCGAAAGCTCGAACCCCTTTTCCACCATGCGCACGATGCTGGGCAGGTTGGGGCGCGGATCGAGCAGCCAGATCTGCGATTTCATCGCGAACGCGTGGCTGCGCTCCTGGATGATCGATGCGCCCTCGCCGTAGTCCTCGCCGATGACGATGAGCGCGCCGCCGCGAACACCGGCCGAGGCGAGGTTGGACAGGGCGTCGGAGGCCACGTTGGTGCCGACGGTGGATTTCCAGGTGACTGCGCCCCGGACCGGATAGTTGATCGATGCGCCGAGCATCGCAGCCGCGCCCGCTTCCGAGGCGTTGGTCTCGATGTGCACGCCCAGGCCCTCGATGATGTCCCGCGCGTCGTTCAGCACGTCCATCATGTGCGACACCGGCGCTCCCTGGTAGCCGCCGACGTAGGAGACCCCAGACTGCAGCAGCGCCTTGGTCACCGCGAGGATGCCCTCGCCGCGGAAGGTCTGGCCGGCCCCGAGCCTGAGCAGCTCGACTTCCCTGGCGAAGGAGCGTTCCATCTATCGTTCCGCTAGATGAGCGCCTTGGGCAGCCACACCGCGACCGCGGGCGCGAGGAATACCAGCGCCAGGACGATCAGGCTCATCGCGATGTAGGGAATCACGGCGCGGAAGATGTGCGCCATCGTGACCTGGGGCGGCGCGACGCCCTTCATGGTCATGAGCAGGAGGCCGTGCGGAGGAAGCAGGAGCCCCAGCTGCATGCAGATCAGGAACATCACTCCGAACCAGACCGTGTCCACGCCGAGCTTCTGCACCAGCGGCATGAAGATGGGCAGCGTGATCAGCATCATGCTCACCTGCTCGACGAACAGGCCCAGGAAGATCAGCACCAGCATCATCGCGGCGATCAGCCCCATGGGCGGCAGCCCGAGGGTCGCGATCGTTTCCACCACCCCGTTGCTCGCCCCGGAGAAGGAAAGGATCTGCGAGAAGGTCATCGCGCCGACGATGATGAACAGAATCATGCCCGAGATGCCCGCGGTGCCGCGCAGCGCCTGGAGGAGATTTCGCGGCGTGAGGGCCCGATAGGCGATCGCGAGCAGCATCGTGAACAAGGCGCCGATCGCCGCGGATTCGGTCGGCGTCGCCCAGCCGGCCGACATCGATGCCACCACGACGACGAAGATCGACACCAGCGGCACCACGTACTGGACGAACGGGCGGAATTTTTCCCAACCGCGATGCTCGGTAAAGCTGGCCTGCGGCGCGAGCGAGGGATTCATTTTGACGCGCAGCACGATGTAGACGACGAAGGCGACGCTGAGGATGAGGCCCGGCACGATGCCGCCGATCAGCAGCTTGGAAATCGAGATTCCCGAGAGGCTTCCGAGCAGCACGGTGAGCGCCGAAGGCGGGATCAGCATGTCCACCGCGCCGATCGCCATGAGCGGGCCGGTTGCCATGGTGGGGTGATAGCCGCGCGCGAGCATCACCGGAAGCATCAGGCTTCCCAGCATGGCGGTGGTCGCGATGGTCGAGCCCGAGATCGCCGAGAACACCGTGCCTGCGACCACCGCGACCACGGCGAGCCGGCCCGGAACCTGTCGGATCAGGTGCTCGACGCCGTCGATCACCTTCACGGCGAGCCCCGTGTGGAAAAGCACCTCCCCCATCAGGATGAAGAGCGGAATCGGCGTGAGCGAGAAGCTCGCGACCGATCCGACGCAGTTCCGCGCGAACTGAATCAAGCCGGCCTCGCCACCGGGAGAGATGACCGCCCCGGCGAGGTTGATGACGATGAACGCGAACGCGACCGGCAATCCGAGAAAGAGCAGCAGCGTCGAGCCTCCGAGC
>DASSJA010000360.1:0-2537 GCA_035691445.1 Burkholderiales bacterium
GATCCAAAGGGTTGCGGCAATGGCAGAGCCCCACGTGACCCAGCGCCAGCGGGCTCGCTCCCGCGCGGGTGCGTAGCGGTAAATGACGGCCAGTCCCAATACCGCCATGGCCCAAAGCAGGGCGAAACGCACGACTCCGACCACGATCTCGACCGGCTGGCTGGTCCCCAATTTCTGCAGCGCGGCCGGGACGACGATGCCGAGTACCAGCATCAGCAGGAATCCGAGTACCGCGCCCACGGTGAACAGCAATGCAACCACCGTGAACCAGATGAATCCGCGCTTTTCGCGCTCGGCATACGCGATGTTGGTCGCGCTCATGAGCGCGCTCATCGCCGAGCTCGAGCTCCACAACGACACGACGACTCCGATCGCCGCGCCCGTAGTCAACATGCCGTGGTTCTGCTGGAATAACGTCTGCAACTGCTGATTGAAGATTTTCCACGCACCGGGTGGCATCACGCCGGAGAGGCTCTTGAAATTGTGGATCGCCTCCGCGGGCGTGGCGAACAGGCCGTAGACGAAGACCAGGACGGCGAGCGCGGGAAACACCGCGAGGAGCGTGTACATCGCGACCCCGGCCGAGACGAGCGAGACGTTATCGGGACCGAGGCGCTTCGCAACCCTGGAGGTGATATCCCACCACCCTCGAGCCGGGATGTCGCTTGGAGTTTCCGCGGATCGCCCGCGCGCTTGCTCCATGTTCCGCTCTTTCGTGCTGCCGCCGTCTTACGAAGATGTCGCTTGCGCTAATCGCCCGATTTGGCCATCCGGTGCCAAAGCTCTCCCCTCGCAGCCGGTGTTCCCGGGCGAGCGCATTGATGCGCACCCGGCCCGCGCAGGCGCCGATCACGTTCCGCCGTTCGCGTTCATCAGCAAGGCGAGTTTGGCCGCCGCAACGGCGCGGACCGCGCACGGCGCGAGGTTGCCCGCCTGACACGCCGCGATGCTCGTGGAAAGGTAGCGATCCGAGGGCGAGGTAGCGATCACCACCGTGCTGACCATCACGCTGCCGGCGGTTTGGAACCGAAGCAGGTTGCCGGGGACGTGAAGCTGCAGGCTGCAGGAATCGGAAGGTGACGCGAGGCTCAGCGAGCCGGACGCGGCGATCGTCTCCCGCAGGCGGTCGGCGAATTTCGCGATGAGACTATCTCCCGTCTGCACATCCAGGCAGACTTTCGCCGTCCCCTGCGCCGCGGGCGCCGCCGCCGGGGCGGAAGCGGCCTGCCCTTGCGACTGCGGGGCTTCAAACCCCGATGCCGCCGCGAAGCAGGCGCTCGCAAGCGCGACGAGAGCCATCAGTACAGGGAGCTTTCGCATGCGTCTCATCGTGGAGGTACCTCGTCGCCTTCCCGGGTTCGTAGCCGAAAATCTAGCCGTGTGGTTGAACGGCGGCAAGTGGCCCATAATCGTGACCCAAGGGCGCTCCGGCTCGGTCGAGCGGCTCGACAACGAAGGCCAAGGAAACCGCTCAATGAACAAGCACCTGTTGCTCGTCCTCGCTCTTGCCTCTTGCGCGTGCGCCGCCGCGGCGGATCAGCCCCAGGGACCGGGTTTCAAGCCGACCGAGGTCACCTCCAACGGCTCGGTCACGGTGGGCGGTGCGCACATCGACTATCAGGCCGTGGCCGGCACTCTGGTGGTCCGCGCCGATGGCTCGGACGCCAACAGCCCGCCGGAGGACGGCAAGAGCCCGCCCGCGGAAGCCTCCATGTTCTATGCCGCCTATTTCAAGCGCGGCGTTCCGGCCGCCGACCGCCCGATCACCTTTCTCTTCAACGGCGGTCCCGGCTCCTCATCGATGTGGCTGCACATGGGCGCCTTCGGTCCGGTCCGTGTCATCAGCGGTGACCACAGCCACACACCAGGCGCGCCCTATCGGACCGTGAACAATGACGAGAGCCTGCTGGATGTCACCGACCTCGTCTTCGTGGATGCGCCTGGCACAGGCTTCAGCCGCATTCGCGGGAAGGACGCCGGAAAGTCTTTCTACGGCGTCGATCAGGACATTCGCGCCTACGCGGTTTTCATTCGCGAGTTCCTTTCCAAGTACACTCGGTGGAACTCGCCCAAATACCTCTTCGGCGAGAGCTACGGAACCATGCGCGCAGCCGGCCTGTCGCTCGCGCTGCAGAAGGAGGACATCGATCTCAACGGGGTGGTGCTGCTCTCGTGCATCCTCGACTGGGACTTGATGCCGGACGATCCGGAGCTGAACCCTTCCGTCGATCTGCCGTATATCGTCGCTCTGCCGAGCTACGCTGCCAGCGCCTGGTACCATCACAAGCTGCCGAGCCAGCCGCAGGATCTGACGGCTTTTCTCGATGAGGTCGAGCGGTTCGCGACCACGGACTACGCCCTCGCGCTGATGCGCGGCAACGACCTCCCGGCCGGACGGCGCCAGGCGATCGCGGAACGGCTGCATGACTACACGGGCCTGCCCCTGCCCTACCTGCTGAAATCCAATCTACGCATCGAATACGGCGCCTTCCAGAAGGAGCTGTTGGCCGATCAGGACCTGACCACCGGCACGCTCG
>DASSJA010000361.1:0-5683 GCA_035691445.1 Burkholderiales bacterium
CGATCACCGCGGCCGGAGGCGCCGCGCCCGCGACGAGACAATGCACGACATGGTCGATGCCCGCTCTCATTTCCGCCGGCGCGTTGATGAGCGACAGATGAACGATCGGCGCGCCGCAATAATGCGTCACCTTGTGCGCGCGGATCGCGTCCAAGACGAGCTTCGCGTCGACCTTGCGCAGGCAGACGTTGGTGCCGGCGTTCGCCGCCATCGTCCACGGGAAGCACCAGCCGTCGCAATGGAACATCGGCAGCGTCCACAGGTATACCGCGTGGTGGGGCATGCCCCAGGTGACGATATTGCAGATCGCATTCAGGTACGCGCCGCGATGGTGATAGACGACGCCCTTCGGGTTGCCCGTCGTACCCGAGGTGTAGTTGAGCGAGATGGCGTTCCACTCGTCCCGGGGCGGGCTCCAGCGATAGTCGGCATCCCCTGCGGAAAGGAAGCGCTCGTACTCCTCGGCTCCGATGCGCGGGCCGTGCCCGGTGTATTCCGGATCGTCCACATCGACGACGAAGGGCTTGGTCTTGACGGCAGCGAGGGCCTTCTGGACCGTGCCGGAGAATTCGCGATCCGCGATCAGGACCTTCGCGCCGCCGTGCTCGATCATGAAGGCGATCGCCTCGGCGTCCAGGCGCGTGTTCAGCGTGTTCAGCACGGCGCCCGCCATGGGGACGCCGAAATGGCACTCGTACATCTCCGGCGTGTTCGCGAGCATCGCCGCCACCGTGTCCCCCGAGCCGATTCCCCGGCGCGCGAGCGCCGAGGCGAGCCTGCGGGAGCGCGCGTAGGTCTCGGCCCAGGTGAAGCGGCGCGCGCCGTGGACGACGGCGAGGCGCGCCGGATAGACGTGAGCGGCGCGCTCGATGAAGCCGAGCGGGGTCAGAGCCGCGTAGTTGGCCGGGTTCTTGTCGAGACCGACTTCGTAGGGATTGGACCTGTCCGTGCCTGACATCGCCGATTCACCCAGCCTTCCTCCGCGGGACATTTTCGCACACCCGGCTACGCCGGGGCGGCTGCCGCTTCGAGGCGGTTCCATAGGCAACCCGCCTTGTTCTCGGCCTCGATCCCCGCGAGCAGCTGCTCGTGCTCGGCCAGCTCCTGTGCGTTCGCCCGGATGACGAGCAGCGGCGGCCGCTCTCCCTCCGCCGTCCAGGTTCCCGAAATCGCGCGCGTCGACTCGAGGTCGATCGCAAGGCTGTCCTGGCCTCGGGTCATGGCGAGATAGACCTCGGCGAGCAGGGCCGCGTCGAGCAGCGCCCCGTGCAGCGTGCGGTGGGCATGGTCGATCTGATAGCGCTCGCACAGCGCGTCCAGGGAATTCTTCTTGCCCGGATGCAGCTCGCGCGCGAGCTGCAGCGAATCGACGATCGCGGCGCAGTGCTCTTCGATGGGCGGCTGCCCGATCCGGGCGAGCTCCTGGTTCAGAAACTCGACGTCGAACGCGGCGTTGTGGATCACGAGCTCTGCGCCTCGGATGTAGTCGAGGAACTCCGCCGCGATCTCGCCGAACTTGGGCTTGTCCTGGAGGAATTCCCGGGTGATACCGTGCACCTTGAGCGCGCCATCCTCGCTCCCGCGCTCGGGGTTGACGTAGCGGTGAAAGTCGTTCTCGGTGATACGGCGGTTGAGGATTTCGATGCACCCGAGCTCGATGACGCGATCGCCAAGGCTCGCATTCAGGCCGGTTGTTTCGGTGTCGAGCACGACGCTGCGCATGAAGTGCTAGCCGAGCGAACCCGCGCCGCGGTTGGCGAGCTCATCCGCGCGCTCGTTCTCGGGGTGCCCGGCGTGGCCCTTGACCCAATACCACGCGATGCGGTGCGCCGCTGTCAGGCGGTCGAGCTGCTGCCAAAGGTCGACGTTCTTCACCGGCTTCTTGTCCGCGGTGCGCCAGCCGCGCCGCTTCCAGTCGGACAGCCATTCGCTGATCCCCTTCTGCACGTATTGCGAATCGGTGTAGACCTCCACGGCGCTGGGATGCTCGAGCGCCTCCAGCGCGCGAATCACCGCCGTCAGTTCCATGCGGTTGTTGGTCGTCTGGCGCTCGCCGCCGAAGAGCTCCCTTTCTCCCCTCTCGGTCCTCAGGACCACGCCCCAGCCTCCGGGCCCGGGATTGCCTTTGCAGGAACCGTCGGTGTAGACCCGGACCACTTCAGCGCCGCTCGCGCTTTTCGACATGCAGGCCGTTTTCCCGCTGCGCGACCGGAGCGAGCGCCTTTTTCGGGGCGCGCTTGCCGCGCCAGCTCGGCGTCACGAGGCGCATGCCGGCAACGCGCTTCACCGCGCGCACCACGTAAACGCCGCCGCAGATCGGCCACCAGCGCTCTCCCGCCTTCTCCATGAAGCCGAAGCGCTCGAGCCAGCGTCTCTGGGAGAACGGCGGCGCGTAGCAGCCGAAGCGCCCGCCGTTCAGCTCGAAGCCGAGGAGCGCGAGCCAGTCCTTGAGTCGCACCAGGCCGATGTACCTTCCGCATCCGGGATAGCGGCGCCGCTCCCAGCCGAGCGCGCGTGCCGCGCCCCACAGCGATAGAGGATTGAACCCGGATATGACGACGCTGCCTTCGGGCATCAGCACGCGCTCGGCCTCGCGCAGGATCGCGTGCGGTCTTGCGCAGAACTCCAGCAAGTGCGGCAGGGCGAGCACGTCGACGCTCTGCGAGGCGAGCGGCAACTGCTCGGGGTCGGAGCGCAGGCCGCAACCGCGCTCGAGCCCCGCCCGCACCTTGAGCGGAATGCGCGACTCGCGCAGGAAATCCAGGCCGGGGAGCCCGATCTGGACGGCGTTGTACCCGAACACATCCTCGACCGCAGCGTCGAACTGCCCCCGCTCCCAGGCGAGCACGTAGCTGCCCTTGGGAGTTTCGAACCAATCGGCTAGCATTGAGTTTTCCAGCATGGAGCCGAGCCTTATCCGATCCGAGCCGGCGCAGGCCGTGCCGCGGCGTGACGAACATGCCCGAGAAAGAATTCCAGGTCGTCCCCTTGCGCGCGTTCAAGGACAACTACGTCTGGACCTTGCGGAACGAGCGTTTCGCCGCGGTGGTCGACCCCGGGGAGGCGCGTCCGGTGCTCGACTATCTGGCAGCCGAAAAGCTCGAGCTGGTCGCGATCCTCGCGACGCATCATCACCAGGATCACGTCGGAGGCGTCGCCCAGCTGCTGGAGAGATACCCGATTCCCGTGTACGGGCCGCGGGGCGAGCCGATCACGACGCTCACCCATCCGGTGGGAGGCGGAGACCAGTTCGCACTCGAACAACTGGGCGTGTCGTTCGAAGTGCTCGGCATTCCCGGGCACACCCGTGCACACGTCGCCTATTATGGGGCAAACATGTTGTTCTGTGGCGACACGCTGTTCGCTTGCGGCTGCGGCAAGGCATTCGAGGGCACGCCGCAGCAACTGTACGGCTCGCTCGAGAAGCTCATGGCGCTGCCCGACGACACCCTGGTCTACTGCGGGCACGAGTACACGCTCGCGAACATCGGCTTCGCCAAGACGGTCGAACCCGACAACGCCGCGCTGCTCGAGCGCGAAGCGAGCGATGCGCGCCTGCGCCGCGAAGACCGCCCGACGCTGCCTTCGACCATAGGCCGCGAGAAGGCGACCAATCCGTTCGTGCGCGTGACGCGGCCGGCGGTCATAGCGTCCGCGAACAAATATCTCGGCAAGCGCGTGGGCGATCCGGCGGCCGTGTTCGCGGCCCTGCGTCAGTGGAAGAACGAATTCTGAGCGCTGTCCTGTCCTCAAGCCCGGTTCTCGTGCGTTATTGGGCGTGTGCACGGGTTGAAGGTCCGGAAAAATCCTTCTGAATCGACTACTTGCTTGACCGGCATGGAAAGCATGGGTACTATCGCGGCTTTTGCAAACGGGTGGGATAGGCGCTTGAGCGAAAGGCTGGGGGGGCTATGTGCAGCGGCCGCATGCGTGCTCACCACCGCATGCTCGCAAATTCCGTGGGGTTCCGCCCCGGAATCTCCCGGCGATGCTTCCTCCGCGAGCGCAGCACTCGCGATCCCTCCTCTTCCCATACCTCCTCCGCCGCTGGCGGCGCAGGCCGGGACGGCGGTCGCGCCCGCGCGAGCAGCCAACGCCGTTCCCAACCCGGTCCTCGCCAGCGCGCCAGCGACGAACACCTCGCCCGCGGTGGCGGGTTCGAAGCCCGCCGTCGTTCCCGCCCCCGCCGCAAAGGCGGATGAAGCGAAGGACGTCGAGCCGCCGCGCCCGGTCGATCTCGAGCGCCCCGCGGACGATCTCTGGGACCGCATCCGCAGCGGCTTCGCGATTCCCGATCTCGAGAGCCCTCTGGTGGGCGCCCGCGAGCGCTGGTACGCGAGCCAGCCCGACTATCTCAAGCGCATGGTCGAGCGCAGCAAGCTCTACCTGTACTACATCGTCGAGGAAGTGGAAAAGCGCGGCATGCCGACCGAGATCGCGCTGCTGCCGATGGTCGAGAGCGCGTTCAATCCCATGGCGTACTCCCGCTCGCATGCCTCGGGCCTGTGGCAGTTCATTCCCTCCACCGGGAGAAAACACCAGTTGAGCCAGAACTGGTGGGCCGACGAGCGCCGCGACGTGATCGCCTCCACCAGCGCCGCGCTCGACTATCTGCAGGCCCTCTACGACCTGCACGGAGACTGGCAGCTCGCGCTCGCCTCCTACAATCTCGGCGAAAACGGCGTAGCGCGCGCGATCGAGAGAAACCGCGCCCGGGGCCTGCCGACCGACTACCTGAGCCTGAGGGTGCCGCGCGAGACACGGGGCTACGTGCCGAAGCTCCAGGCCCTCAAGAACATCATCTCCGATCCCGAGGCGTTCGGCGTGACGCTCGAGCCGATCCCGAACGAGCCCTACTTCGCGACCGTTCCCACGCCGGGCACCATCGACATCCGCCTGGCGGCGAAGTTCGCGGAAATGTCGGTGGACGAGCTGATCGCGCTCAACCCCGCGATCAATCGCCCCATGATCTCCGGCCCGCACACGCAGACGCTGGTGCTCCCCGCCGACCGCGTCGACGCGTTTCAGAGGAACCTCGAGGCCTACGACCAGCCCCTCGCGTCCTGGCAGCCGTACACGTTGAAGCACGGCGACAGCCTGGACAAGCTCGCCGCGAAGCACGGGATCGGGCTCGCCAAGCTCAAGCTGGCGAACGGCATCACGTCCCGGACCAAAGTGAGACCGGGATTCGAGCTGCTGCTGCCGCTCAAGGGATCGGGGGCCGGAGCGGAGCCCCTTCCCGCGGTGTTCCACCCGCCGGTCCTGCCCGCGCCGCGCAGAGGTGCGCTGGTGCACATCGTGAGGAAGGGCGAAACGCTCTACGGGATCTCCCGGCGCTATCACGTCAGCACCGACAGCCTGCTGCGTTGGAACCACGTGGGCGTCCTGACCACGGGCCAGAGGCTCATCATCTATCGCGGCAGGACGCGCAAGCCCGCCAACTCGATCAAACTTTCGGCCGTCGAGCCGAACCCGAACGTCGTCGCGGCCGCACCCGTAGCGCAGCAGTAGCCCGTAGCGCCTGTAACCGGATAAACAGGTAAAGTAAAGCTGTTGGCGGCGAAAGGGAAAGCCGCCAAGGGCGCAGCCCGGCGAGCCGCGAGCACCCGAGCGCACTCCTGCAACCTCCGGAGGCGATACTCCCGTCCCGCGCATGGTTTCCTCTTCGCGCTCCTCGAGCTCC
>DASSJA010000362.1:0-9045 GCA_035691445.1 Burkholderiales bacterium
TCGGGCAAGGGCGGGGTGCGCCTGTGGCTGACCCTGGACGGCAGGACGTCCAGCGAAGCCACCGCCGACGTAGCGCTGTCCCAGGTCTCGCTCCGGGTGACCAGGAACACGCCCGTGCTGGAGCTCGATCATCTGCAAGGAGGCCTGGGCGCGAGCCAGCGCGCCGGGAAAATGTTCGAAGTCTTCGGGCGCAAGCTGACACTCAGGACCGGGACCGGGATCGTGGTCCCGCCCGCCGATTTTCGGGTACGGTGGCGGCCGGCAGACGAAGGGGCGTCCTCCGGGGGCGAGATAGAGGCCGATGGAATCGAGCTCGCTCCTCTCGCAAAGCTTGCCGAGTACCTGCCGATTCCGCAGCCGGTACGGACGCGCCTTGCGGAAACCGACCCGCGCGGCAGCCTGCGCAGCGTAAGAGCAAGCTGGACTGGTGATGCGGAAGATCCGCAGCACTTCAGCGTCAGGGGAAGTTTCACCAAGCTTGCCGCGCGCGCGCACGGAAAGATCCCCGGCTTCGCGGGGCTTACCGGCCGCCTGGACGCAAGCGAGGGAGGCGGCACCATCGTGCTCGGATCGGAGCAGGTATCGGTCGAGCTTCCCGGGATCATTGCCGAAGGGGCTGCGCAGCTCGACTCGCTCGCCGCCCAGATCAGCTGGAAGGTCGCGCCCGATCGCCTCGAGATCGGCTTCAACAATCTTTCGGTCGCCAACAAGGATGTGGCGGGAACGCTGTTCGGGGGCTACGTGATGAAGCGGGACGCGCCTTCCGTAGTCGATCTCACCGGCAACTTCTCCCGCGTGGACGGACGGGCGGTGTATCGATACATTCCGCTGCTGCCGGCCGCAGTGGTCGACTATCTGAAGGCCTCGATTCGCGGCGGGCAGTCGCGCGAGGTGCGCTTGCGGCTCAAGGGCGAGCTCGCCAGGTTCCCGTTCGATGAGCCCGGTTCGGGAATTTTCCAGATCGTCGCCAAGGTCACCGATGCCGATTTCCGCTATGCGCCGGGCTGGCCGCGGGCGAGCGGCCTGTCAGGCGACCTCATCTTCGAAGGCAAGGGGATGCGAATCGCGGCAACCAGGGGATCGGTCCTCGGGGTTCAGGCGAGCAGCGTGCGCGCGAACATTCCAGACTTGTTTCATGGCGACGTGCGCGTGGGGGTCGAGGTGCACGCCGAGGACCGGACCGCCGACTTCCTTCAGCTGATCGCTCAAAGCCCGGTGACAAAAGCTCTGAATGGCGTCACCGACAGCATTGTCGCGACCGGATCGGGGCGCCTGGGGCTGCAGCTCGATATCCCGATCGGAAACCCGGCAGCCTTCAAGCTGACCGGTGAATACGAGCTCGCGGAAAACGAGATCAGAATGGATCCCGACGCCGTTCCCTTCGCGCACGTCAACGGGCGGATCGAATTCACCCAGTCCGGCGTCGCCGCGCGCGCGCTTACGTCCCAGTTTCTCGGCGGTCCGGCGACGATCTCGGTGTTGACCCGCGCGGACGGCACGGTCGCGATCGACGCTCAAGGAACAGCGAGCGCGTCGAGCATCCCGAGCTTCCTTGGAGACGGGGTGCGCGGCCGCATTTCCGGCGCCGCCGCCTGGCAGGGTACGCTGACCGGAGGGCGGGAGGGGCCGGCGACGCTGATCGTGCAATCGCAGCTCGTGGGAGTTGCTGCGGACCTGCCGCCGCCGCTCGGGAAGCGGGCGATAGAAGCGATGTCCCTGCGGCTGGAGCGCGTGGTGGGCGCCGGGCCGACGGCCGGCGACTCTATCAGGATTTCGCTCGGTCCCGCCGTCGAAGCCGAGTTCCAGCGCCGGCGCGAAGGCTCGCAATACGTGCTGGAGCGGGGCGTCATCAGCCTGAACCAGCCGGCGGCGCTCCCCGACCGCGAGGGCGTCTCGGTGACCGGCAATCTTCCCTACGCGGATGTGGACCGGTGGCGCGAGCTGCTCGGGGGCAAGGACGGGACGGATTCCCCGCGGTCTCTCGAGCTCAATCTGGACAAGCTCAAGATCGCCGCGCTCGATTTCGGCGGCCGGCGCCTGAACGAGGTCACGCTCAGCGCGGGCACTCGCGGCAGCATATGGATCGCGAGGGTGGAGGCGAAGGAGCTCGCCGGCGAAATCGACTGGCGTCCCGAGGGTCTGGGGCGCCTCGTCGCGCGCCTCAAGTACTTCACCCCGCCCGAAGCCAGCCCGGGACGGAAGGATGAGGCGCCGCCGCGCGACCTGCCCGCGCTGGACATCATCGCCGACAAGCTGATCCTGCACCAGAACGATCTTGGCAGGCTCGAGCTCATGGCCGTCAACAAGGCGCTCGATTGGCGGATCGAAAAACTCGTGCTCACCGGGCCCGACAGCACCCTCGAAGCGGAAGGTGAATGGCAGAGCTGGGCCCTGCAGCCCCGGGTCCACATCACCATCAAAGAGCTCGACGTCCGCGACATCGGCAAATATCTGGAGAGCCTGGGGTATCCCAGAACCATACAGGGAGGGACTGCGAAGTTGAAGGGCGAGCTTAGCTGGGCCGGCAGCCCGCAGGCGATCGACTTCGACACTCTCTCGGGGAACTTGAAACTCGAGGCCGAGAAGGGCCAGTTCCTCAAGGCCGAGCCGGGCGCCGCGAGGCTGGTCGGCATCCTCAGCATGCAGTCCTGGATCACGCTCGATTTCCGCAACCTGTTCGGACGCGGGTTTGCCTTCGACAAAATTTCCACCGGGGCCACCCTCGCCAACGGCGTGCTGAGCACGAACGATTTCCACATGCGCGGGGCCTCGGCCCAGGTCACCATGTCGGGCCAGGTGGATCTGGTGCGCGAGACCCAGGACCTGCACGCGCGGGTCGAACCTTCGGTCGGCGACAGCCTGTCGTCGATCCTCGCCATCGTCGTCAACCCGGTCTGGGGATTGGGAGCGCTCATCGTGCAGAAAATCCTCAGGAACCCGCTCGGCCAGGCGTTTGCCTTCGAATACCACGTCACGGGAACCTGGGAGCAGCCCGTGCCCGAGCGAGTCAAGGCCGAGGTTCGCAGCGCCGACGACATCCAGGAGCGGCCGTGACGGCCGGCGCTCCATTCCGGGTCGCCGCCGTGCAGATGGTGTCGACGGCCGAAGTCGAGGAGAATCTCGCCGCCGCGGCCAGGCTCGTCGCGCAGGCGGCGGCAGAAGGAGCGAAGCTCGTCGTGCTCCCGGAATACTTCTGCATTCTGGGAATGCGCGATACCGACAAGGTGGCCGCGAAGGAAAAAGACGGCGAGGGCCCCATCCAGGAACTTCTCTCGGGAACCGCGAAGCGGCACGGTGTATGGCTCGTCGGGGGATCGGTGCCCATGGCGTGCGCCGACCCGGGCAAGGTGAGGAACAGCTGCCTGGTCTACGATGCGGAAGGGAGGCGCGTCGCCCGCTACGACAAGATTCACCTGTTCGGCCTGGATCTGGGAGCGGAACGCTTCGACGAAGCTCGGACCATCGAAGCGGGAAGCACGCCCTGCGCGATCGACTCGCCGTTCGGGCGCATCGCGCTCTCGGTGTGCTACGACGTGCGCTTCCCGGAGCTCTACCGCGCGCTCGCGCCGATGGACATCATCCTCGTGCCCTCGGCCTTCACTGCGACCACGGGTCGGGCGCACTGGGAGACGCTGCTGCGCGCCCGCGCGATCGAGAATCTGGCTTGGGTGATCGCGCCCGCCCAGGGCGGCAGGCATCCGAACGGCAGGCAGACGCACGGCCACAGCATGGTGGTCGATCCCTGGGGCAAGGTCGTCGCGGAGCGGGCCGCCGAGCCCGGCGTGGTCGTCGCGGATATCGACCCGGCGTTCCAGGCCAAAATGCGCCGCAGCCTTCCCGCCCTCGAGCACCGGGTGTTGCGGCTGCCGGGCGCGGGCTAGAATATCGGCCGGCCCGCCCTCATCTGCGGTTTTCCATGGACGCCTCCGCGCAGCTTCTCTCCACCGCCCATTCCTACCTGCTCGCGCCCTACGATCTCGAGCAGAAGAAGCTGTCCCGCGTGCTCGGATCGCTGCTCTCCCGACGGCTCGACTACGCCGACCTGTATTTCCAGTACGCGCGCAGCGAGGGCTGGAGCCTCGAGGAAGGAATCGTCAAATCGGGAAGCTTCAGCATCGACCAGGGCGTAGGGGTGCGGGCGATAGCGGGGGAGAAGACCGCGTTCGCCTACTCGGATGAGATCAGCATGCCGGCGCTCGAGGATGCGGCGCGCGCGACCCGCGCGATAGCGGCGAACGGCGGCAGCCGGCACCCGGCGGCCGCGCGCAAGGCTTCGAGCGTGCGCCTCTACCAGCCGGTCGACCCGCTCGCTTCGCTCCAGGACACGCAGAAGGTGAAGCTGCTCGAGCGGCTCGAGACCCTTTGCCGCGCGCGCGACCCGCGCGTCATTCAGGTGATGGCCAGCCTTGCCGCGGAATACGAGGTCGTGCTCGTCGCGCGCTCCGACGGAATGATCGCGGCCGACGTCCGGCCGCTCGTGCGCCTGTCGGTTCACGTCATCGCCGAGTCGAACGGCCGCCGCGAGCAGGGAACCTCGGGCGGCGGCGGACGTTGCGACTATTCGCACTTCACCGACGAGCGGCTGAAGGAGTACGCGGACAAGGCGGTCGACCAGGCGCTGGTCAACCTCGAATCGCGCCCGGCACCCGCGGGAACGATGACCGTCGTGCTCGGGCCCGGGTGGCCTGGCGTTCTTCTCCACGAGGCGATCGGCCACGGCCTGGAGGGCGATTTCAACCGCAAGGGCTCGTCGGCGTTCTCCGGGAGGATCGGCGAGCGCGTCGCGGCAAAGGGAGTCACGGTCGTCGACGACGGCACCCTGCCCGGAAGGCGAGGTTCGCTGTCCGTCGACGACGAGGGCAATCCCTCCCGGTGCAATACGCTGATCGAGGACGGCGTGCTGCGGGGATACATGCAGGACAGCCTGAACGCGCGCCTGATGGGCGTGCCCGTGACCGGCAACGGGCGGCGCGAGTCCTTCGCCCACGTCGTGATGCCTCGCATGACCAACACCTACATGCTGAACGGGGACAAGGACCCCAGGGACATCATCGCGTCGGTCAGTAAGGGCCTGTACGCGGTCAATTTCGGCGGCGGCCAGGTCGACATCACCAATGGCAAGTTCGTCTTCTCGGCTTCCGAGGCCTTCATGATCGAGCACGGGAAGGTGACCTATCCGGTGAAGGGCGCGACGCTGATAGGCAACGGCCCGGATGCGCTCACGCGCGTTTCCATGATCGGCAACGACCTGGAACTCGACCCGGGTGTCGGCACATGCGGGAAGGAAGGCCAGAGCGTGCCGGTGGGCGTGGGGCAGCCCACCTTGCGGATCGACGGCCTCACGGTGGGAGGCACCGCGTAACAAGCTCCCGGGCACAGTGTTCCGATCGCGGCGTAGAATGGGCGCAGATCGAAGCCTTGGGAGGGGACTGCCATGAGCGCAAGGAAGGTCGGGTCGTGGGTGTTGTGTTCGATCGCGGCGGGAGGGTTGCTCCCTTCTTTGGCGCAGGCGGAAATCGGAACGTTCCGCGCATACGCGGGAGTGATGCCGACCCGCTATAGTGTTTCGTTCGACAACGGTGCGCCCGACGCACCCCCGAGCACCTACAAGAACAAGACCGCCAAATCCAGCTACACGGCGGTCACCCTCGGCGGCACGTGGATCCACCCGAAGGGAATCTATGTCGATCTGTCCGCACAGCAAAGCGGCAGCGCCACCCACGATCTGTGGTCGGACGTCACCAATCAATCGCAAAAATTCACTCATGATGTCTACACGCTGACCGCGGGCTACAGCCACGTTTTTCCCAGCGGCATGAGCGCCTCGGGCTTCGGGGGCTACACTCAGGCCAATACCACGCTTGCCGCTCCCGAGCCCCCTCTCGGCTTCTCGAAAGATACGTTCGACAGCAAGGGGATTTTCATAGGCGTAGGGGGAGGGATTCCCGCGTTGCGCGGGCAGTTCAGCGGGAGCATAGCGCTCGCGTCCATGAGTGGCACATGGAAAGACGACAACGGCTTCAACAACAGCGCCAGCTACACTACGGGCTTCAGCTTGAGCGGCGGCTATACCTATCGGATCAGCGAGGCTCTCGGAGTCACAGTCGATCTCCGGCACCAGCAATACAAGTACGACTTTGGGGTGTATGCGAACAACTCGCCCACGTATTCGGTGACCGAGAAGATCACAAGCGCCGGGGTCAGGCTCAGCTACCAGTTCTGAGTCCGGGCAGGGCGATTCGCAGCCGGCGGGTCGGGCCGGCTATTCCTTCGGCGGAACGGTACGCAGATAGGCGACGATCGCGTCGATGTCCGCTGCGCGCATGCGCGCGTACCAGGCAAAGCCCATAGGCGGCTTGAGCCGGCTGCCGTCCCTGCGCACTCCCTGCGTAATCGCGCGCTTGATCTCGGCGTTGCTCCATGCGCCGATTCCGCTCGTCCTGTGCGAGGTGATGTTGCGCGACACCGAGACTCCGAACGGACCCTCGAACCTCTCGCCGCCCGTCCCCAGGGCGTTCCTGAAATCGCGCCGGCCGTTCACCGACGGTGTGTGGCATTCCATGCAATGGCCGATGGTGACGAGGTAGAAGCCGCGCTTCACCGGGTCGCTCATCGCGCTCTCGGGAAGCGGTGCATCCGCGCCGGGAGGACCGTCGACGTGCATCTGCGGCACCTTGTACACGGGTGGCGGCACCTTGTTCGAAACCGCCGGCACCTGCACGATATAGGCGGCCACTGCGTCGAGATCAGCAGGCGCGAAGATCCTGTAGAACGGATACGGCATCTGCGGAGAGAGCTGCTGCCCGTTCGGCCGCTTGCCTTCGGAGAGCGCGCGCTTCACGTCCGCCGCGCTCCAGCCGCCGATACCCGTCTGCGTGTCGGGGGTGATGTTCGCGCCCTTGACCGTGTACTCGGGCGTGTCCCAGGTCTGCGGACCGCCCGAATACAGCCGCGCCGCATCGATCACGCCCCCCGGGCCCCGCGGCGAATGACAGTTGCCGCAGGTGAGAATGCCTTCGACCAGGTACTTGCCGCGCTCCACCGGCGTTTCCGCGCCGGCCGCAACGGTGGCGAGCGCGAGCGCTGCCACCCAAAGGCCTTTCGTCTTCATCGCTTTTTTCTCCCCTGATGCGGCGCTCGTGCGCACGAGCCCGGATTATAACGAAGAGGGCGATATTACCCCGCGCGAGACCGTGCCTTGCAGGACGGGCATCCGACCGCCTCCGGCTGTTCCCTGCAGTACCATTCGCATGAAAGAACGGGCGGGATTTGCGCCCGCACGAGACCATGGCTGATATCGAACTGGCACCCGGACAGACCCTGTTCCGCGAAGGCGCCGCGAGCCGCCACATCTACCGCGTGCTCTCGGGAGAGATCGAGGTCAGCCGCCGCATGGCGGACCGCATCGCCGTGCTCGGACGCGTGGGACCCGGGAGCTTCGTCGGAGAAATGGGCGCCCTGGTTGGAGCACCGCGCAACGGAACGGCGCGCGCGGTCTCGGACACGGTCCTGAGGCGTTATCGCCGCGGCGGATTTCTCGAGGAAATGGCGCGCGACCCGGACCTGTCGTCCCGGGTGCTCAACGGTCTGAGCCTTCGCACGCGGGCGCAGATCGAGTTTCTGCGGCGCCTCCCGGTGCCGCGGAAGTCGCGCTCAACGCTCCAACGCGTGGCCGAGACGCTGCGGTTTTTCGTGAAACGAGCGCCCCGGCACGCTGCGCTGCGTTCCGCCATCCATCGTTCCGGATTCACGCGCTGCGAGTTCGAGCCGGGATCCATCCTGTTCGAGGAGGGCGCGCCGAGCGACGGCGTCTTCTGGATCGAGTCGGGCCGGGTCGACATCCGGGCCCGCGACGCGAGCGGCGCCGAGGGCCGCGCGGGACATGCCGGCGCCGGTGCCTTTCTCGGCGAGATGGGCGTGCTCGAATCGCTGCCGCGTCTGGCGACTGCCGTGGCGGCGACCCCGGTGGCGGTCCACCGGATGTCTCCCGAAGAATTCAACGCGCTGCTGCGGGCCTCCAACGCGGCGGTGCTGACGGTGCTCGATGCCCTGTGCGAGCGCGCGCGTCGCACCCACGCGCTCAGCGCCGCGGCCTGGGACGGCCGCGCGGGCAACCTGCTCGCCGCCCTGCGTTCCGTGGACAGCATGGCGCAATTGGCCGAACATCGGCTTGTCGACGAAGCGCGCCGCGCCCACGCCTACTTCGCCGCGCAGTTGGGGCGGGGAAAAGTCATGACCGCGAGCTACCGGAACTACCTGCGGGGCACGGCGACTCCGGAGGAGATGGAGCGCGCGAACGCCGTGTTGCGCGACTACCTCAAGCTCGCGGGCGTCGGTACCCTTCTCGTGCTTCCGGGCGCGCCGATTACGATCCCGCTGGTGGCGAAGCTCGGCAAGGCGCTGGGCGTCGACATCTTCCCCTCGGACGTCGAGTCGTAGACGGGCTGCCGGATCAGCCTTTCTCCCACTCTTTCGCCCTCTCCAGCGCCCGCTGCCACTCTCCCATCCGCTGCTCCGCTTCGGCGCGTTTCATTTCCGGCTGGAAGTAGCGCTCGGCCCGCCATTGTTTCGCAATTTCGGTGCGGTCTTTCCATACTCCCGTGGCGAGGCCCGCGAGGTAGGCTGCGCCGAGCGCAGTCGTCTCCAGCACTTTCGGGCGCACTACCGGCACGCCGAGCAAGTCCGCCTGGAATTGCATGAGCAGGTCGTCCGCCGCGGCGCCGCCGTCTACGCGCAGTTCCTTCAGCGATTCGCCCGAGTCCTGCTGCATGGCACGCAGGAGCTCCGCCGACTGGAAGGCGATGGATTCGACCGCCGCACGCGCGATGTGTCCGGCGTTGGAACCGCGCGTGAGTCCGACGACGGTGCCGCGCGCATAAGGGTCCCAATGCGGCGCGCCCAGGCCGGTGAACGCCGGCACCAGGTAGACGCCGCCCGAGTCGGGAACGCTCGCGGCGAGCTGGCGCACGTCCACCGAGCGGCGGATGAGGTGCAGCCCGTCGCGCAGCCACTGCACCACCGCGCCGCCGATGAAGATGCTGCCCT
>DASSJA010000363.1:0-2121 GCA_035691445.1 Burkholderiales bacterium
CGCCGAGGAGCGGATCCTGGGATTCTGCAACTGACGAGCAACTACTGCTTGAAGACGCCGGCGAAGAACCTGGACGCCTCCGCCTCGGCTTCCTTGTTTACCTTCGCGTCGTAGCGCAGGGGCAGGTTGAACTTCTTCCCGAGCGCGGTCGCTTCCGGGTTCGTGAAGGCGTGCACCGCGCCCGGATAGGTGATCACATTGTAGTCGGCCTTCGCCGCGTCGAGGTCGCCCTTGAACTGGGCGTACTGCTCCTTCTTGATGAAGGGGTCGTCGGCGCCGTTGAGCACGAGGATCTTCGCCTGGACCGCGCCGGGCGCGGGAGCGGGCGTGTTCAAGCCGAGCGAGGCGTGGAAGCCCGCGACCCCGGCGAGGTCGGCGCCCGCGCGCGCCATGTTGAGCACCACGGCGCCGCCGAAGCAATAGCCCACCGCGCCGATGCGCGCGGGATCGACGCTCGGCTGCTTCGCGAGCGCGTCGCGCGCGGCGTTGAAGCGCGATTCCATCGCCTGAGCGTTCTTCATGACCGCGCCCGAGAGCGCGCCCGCGTCCTTCGGATTGTCGGCGGTCTTCGCATTGCCGTACATGTCGGCGATGAAGGCGGTGTAGCCCGCCCGGGCGAGCCTGCGCGCCTCGTTGTGCATGTGCTTGGTGATGCCCCACCATTCGTGCACCACGACGATTCCCGGCCGCTTGCCCTTTTTCGCGGTGTCGTAGACGACGAAGCCCTTCATCGTGGTCTCGCCGTCCTTGTAGGTGACCGGCGTTTCCCTGATCGCGGCGAGGGCGGGGGCGGTGATCGAGAGCGCGAGCAGCGCTCCGAGAAGCTGCGCTTTCATGGCTGTCTCCTGTGGGTCGGGGTTGAGATGGCGGGCAATCTACCGCGGCGGCGCGAAAATGACAACGCGCCGCGGGCCTCAGCAGTCCTTGCCCGACCGCCTTCAGCGCGCGAGCTCGAACGCCTCGTGCGCGTCGGTATCGAAGCTGAGCCCTTTGGGGAGGGGGACGATGGCCGACTGGACGGACCCGCCCGCGATGTGGATCCGATTTCCGACCACGGCCATGATGGCCTCGTGCCGCGGCAGGAGCATCGGGGGCAGCTGCCACCAGGTGTCGCTCGCCGGATCGTAGGCCTCGAACGCGCGAAACGCCGCGAGGTAGTCGCCGTTCTGCACTTCGCCCCCGGCGGCGTAGATGATGCCGTTCACAGTCGCCGTATTGAACCCGCTGCGCGGTGTCGGCATCGGGCTCCGGGTCGTCCAGGAGTCGGTGGCCGGGTCGTAGGCCTGCACCAGGTTGATGTTTCCCGGAAACCCGATGATGAACGCCCCGCTCAGCCGCCCGCCGATCACGTAGATCCTGCCGTTCACGGCCTCGCCGCCCATGTGGTTGCAGGGCGTGGGCATCGTGGCGCGCGCGCGCCACTTGTTCGTGCTCGGGTCATACTCCTCGACGGTGCCGAGGGACCGCTGCGGCTGCCGCGGGCGGATCACCGGGCTGCCCGCGCCGGGCAGCGGGCCGGCCCCGCCGATGACGTAGATCTTCCCGTTCACGACAGCGGCCACGCTGCCGCCGCGCGCGGTGGGCATCGGGGCGAGCGACCGCCAGCCGTCGGTCGCCGGATCGTACTCCCAGGCGTCGTTGACCGGGTTCCAGCCCGGCGGCCCCGACCCGGGAAGGTCGAAGCCGCCGAACAGATACATTTTTCCGTTCAGCGCCGTGACCGCCGCGTGGTGGACCGGGTGCGCCATCGGCTTTCGCTGCGCCCACGCGTCTCTCGCGGGGTCGTACTCGTACACGAGGCCGGCCGGCTTGAAACCGGGCAGGAGCCCCTGCGCAGCGTAGACCTTGCCGTTGATCGCGACTCCCAGCAGCTCGCCCGTTGCCTGGGGCAACGGCGCGAGCCTGATCCACTTCCCCTGCGGAGGTCCCGCCGGACTCGCCGGCGCGGCCGCGGGTTGGGCACGCAGTTCCGTTCCAGTGAAGGTCCCCGGGAGTCCCAGGCTCGCGGCCGCGGCGATCAATCCCAGGCCGGAGGTCACGAAGTTTCTTGCACGCATTTTGCTCACCTCGCATGCGACCGGGCAGCCGGCCGCTCGGGCTCAAGCTACACCTTGTGCATGG
>DASSJA010000364.1:0-4047 GCA_035691445.1 Burkholderiales bacterium
CTTGTGCATGAGGTCGTCGTTCGCTTCGGCGGCCGCCTCGACCATCATTTCACGCCATTCCTTCGCCTTCTCGACGAGGCTCGCCGGAATGTCGCGCATCTCGTATTTCATGCCCTGGGTCGAGTCGTCCCAGTAGATCGCCTGCATACGCACCAGGTCCACCACGCCCTCGAATTTCTCCTCGGCGCCGATCGGAATCTGGATCGGCACGGGATTGCCTCTCAGGCGGGTGCGGATGTGGTCGAAGGACTTGAAGAAGTCCGCGCCCTGGCGGTCCATCTTGTTGATGAACGCAAGCCGCGGCACGCCATACTTGTTCGCCTGGCGCCAGACCGTCTCCGACTGCGGCTGCACGCCCGCCACCGCGTCGTACACCATGCACGCGCCGTCCAGGACGCGCATCGAGCGTTCCACTTCGATCGTGAAATCGACGTGTCCGGGCGTGTCGATGATGTTGATGCGGTGCTCGGGATAGTTCTGGTCCATCCCCTTCCAGAAGCAGGTGGTCGCGGCCGACGTGATCGTGATCCCGCGCTCGCGCTCCTGCTCCATCCAGTCCATGACGGTCGCGCCGTCGTGCACTTCGCCCATCTTGTGGGAGACGCCCGTGTAGAAGAGGATGCGCTCGGTGGTCGTGGTCTTGCCTGCATCGATATGCGCACTGATGCCGATGTTGCGGTAACGCTCGATGGGGGTCTTGCGGGCCACTTGGAGCACCTGAACTTCCTAGAAGCGGTAGTGAGCGAAGGCCTTGTTGGCCTCGGCCATGCGGTGAACTTCTTCGCGCCTTTTCATCGCGCCCCCACGGCCCTCGGCGGCTTCCATCAGCTCGCCCGCCAGGCGCGCATCCATCGATTTCTCGCCGCGCTTCTGCGCCGCCTCGCGGATCCAGCGCATCGAGAGCGCCGCGCGCCGCACCGGGCGCACTTCCACCGGTACCTGGTAGTTGGCCCCGCCCACGCGGCGGCTCTTCACCTCCACCATGGGCTTCACGTTCTGCACCGCCTGGCTGAACACCTCGAGCGGGTCCTTGCCGGTCTTCGACTTGATGGTATCGAAAGCGTCGTAGACGATGTGCTCGGCGATGGACTTCTTGCCGCGCGTCATCAACACGTTGACGAACTTGGCGACATCGGCGTTGCCGTATTTGGGATCCGGCAGGATCTCGCGCTTGGGAATTTCTCTCCGGCGTGGCATGATTTTCTCGAAACTGAGCCTACGCAGCCTTGGGCTTTTTCGCGCCGTACTTGGACCGGCCTTGCTTGCGGTCCTTCACTCCTTGCGTGTCGAGGCTGCCGCGCACGATGTGATAGCGCACACCCGGCAGGTCCTTCACCCGGCCTCCGCGAATCAGCACCACCGAGTGCTCCTGCAGGTTGTGGCCTTCCCCGCCGATGTAGCTGATTACCTCGAACCCGTTGGTGAGCCGCACCTTCGCGACCTTGCGCAACGCCGAATTCGGCTTCTTTGGCGTGGTCGTATAGACACGCGTGCAGACCCCGCGCTTCTGCGGGGAGCCGGCCAGCGCGGGAACCTTGCTCTTTGCGGGCAAGCGTATCCGCGCATTGCGCACCAACTGGTTGATTGTCGGCATTATTTCCAGTTCCAAAAAAACCGGGACGGCCCGTCTGCGAGAAACGGCCGTCCCGCGGAGTACAAAGAGAGCGCGGATTTTAGTGGGAAACCGGCCCTTGGTCAACAAGTTATCGCGCTTTTTCCGAGTTATCTTCGCGCGCGGGACGGGCATCAGCCCGGTCCACTAACTCCAGCCGATTTCCGGGTAGGATTGGCGCCTTCCAGCACTTCCGCGGACTGACAATTTACGATGCCGAGCGCCTTGTTTCAGCCGATTCAATTGCGCGGGCTCTCGCTCGAGAACCGCATCATGGTCTCACCCATGTGCCAGTATTCCGCCCTCGACGGCTCCATGACCGATTGGCATCTGGCGCACCTGGGGATGCTCGCCAATTCGGGCGCGGCGCTTCTGTGCTTCGAAATGACCGACGTCGAGCCGATCGGCCGGATTACCTCGGGCTGCTCAGGGCTGTATTCCGACGCGAATGAGCACGCGCTGCGTCGCGTGGTCGAGCTCTGCCGCGCCCACGGCCAGGCCAAGCTCGCCATCCAGCTCGCTCACGCGGGTCGAAAAGCCTCCACGGCCCCCCCCTGGGATTCGGGAAAGCCGGTCCCGCCGGAAAAAGGCGGATGGCAGCCGGTCGCCCCTTCCGCCATTCCCATGGGCGAGGGCGAGCTCGTCCCGAGAGCGCTCGCTCTCGCGGAAATCAGGGCGCTCGTCGCAAAGTTCGCCGATGCGACCCGCCGGGCGGAGCGTATCGGGTTCGACGCGATCGAGCTCCACGCCGCGCACGGCTACCTCATGCACGAGTTCCTGTCGCCGCTCTCCAACCGGCGCGAGGACGAATACGGAGGATCGCTCGCCAATCGCATGCGTTTTCCGCTGGAAGTGTTCGCCGCCGTTCGCGCCGCCTGGCCCGACCGAAAACCCCTCGGCGTGCGCGTGTCCTGCACCGACTGGGTCGAGGGCGGCTGGGACCTCGAACAGACGGTCGCTTTTGCCGGCGAGCTGAAGAAGCTCGGCTGCGATTGGGTCGACGCCTCGAGCGGCGGCCTGGTCACGAACCAGGCCATTCCCGTCTCACCCGGTTATCAGGTTCCTTTCGCCGAGCGCATCCGCCGCGATACCGGCATCGCAACCGTGGCGATCGGAATGATCACCGAAGCACAGCACGCGGAAAAAATCGTCGCCGGAGGCAAGGCCGACATGGTCGCGCTAGCGCGCGGCTTCCTGTGGGATCCCCGCTGGGCGTGGCACGCGGCGCACGAACTCGGCGCCGCCCCGCGTATTCCCCCGCAGTATCTGCGCGGGCGCCCCGCGGGCCGCGTGGTCGTGTCCGGCGAGCGCCAGCGCACCGGAGCCTGAGGTTGACGCGCACGGGCAGCAGGTGCCGCGTTTTTGCTGGCTGCCGCCTTGCAAGCCGGCGCGGCTGCCGAGCATACTGTGCTTCCAGGATGGGAGTGGTACACCTCTGCGAGGGACCGCCGTCCACAGGTTGTGCACTCTTTCGACCGTGTTGAGAGACACCGATGGAGGCCAGGAAAAATCCGAAGAAACCCGATGACCCCGCCGAGGCCTTGCGCCTGGCCGAGGAGCGTTTCGAAAGTCTCATCGGGCTCTCTTCCGATTGGTACTGGGAGCAGGATGATTCCTACCGCTTCACCGTGGTCACGGGGAGCCACCTGGAGGCCTCCGGGGTCGACGCGAAGCGGGTACTCGGCACAACCCGGTGGGACAACGATGCAGTCCCCGTCGGCGACGGCGGCAGCTGGGAAAAGCACAAAGCCGTTCTGAAGGCCAGGCGGCCGTTTTCAGACTTCGTCTACAAGCGCCTTGCTGCGAACGGGGAAGTGCACTATTTCAGCGTCAGCGGCCTTCCCATCTTCGACGGCGAAGGGCGTTTCTGCGGCTACCGCGGCGTCGGCAAGGACATCACCGCCGCGCGGCGTGCGGACGAGCTGCTCGGCCTGGAACACTCCATCACGCGACGCCTCGCCGCAGGCGAGGGCCTGCCCGAGACCATGAAAGGGGTGATCCGTGAAATTTGCGAAAGCCAGAACTGGGAGGTAGGGCGGTATTTTCAATTGGACGAGAAAACGGGCGGGCTGCGCTTCGTGGAAGCGTGGAGCGAGCCCGACCCGGTGCTCGAGGAGTTCCTCGCCGCGTCGAGAAAGGCGACTTTCGGGCCGGGCGTCGGGCTGGTCGGGACCGCCTGGCAGACGGGACAGCCCCTCTGGGTGCCGGATCTGAGCAAGGACAGCCGCGCTTTCCTCGTGAAGTCGACTGTCCGGACCGGCATACGCGCCGCGTTTCTCTTTCCCGCGACCTCCGAAGGCGGGACGATCGGGGTCATGAGCTTCAGCAGCCGCGCGGTCCGCGAACCCGAGGAGCGGCTGCTGCAGGCCGTGCGCGTGATCGGCAGCCAGATCGGCCAATTCGCCCAGCGCAAGCAGGCGGAAGGGGTGCTGCAG
>DASSJA010000365.1:0-3547 GCA_035691445.1 Burkholderiales bacterium
GCCCGCGAGGCCGGCCGCGAGCGTGCCGGCGACGATCATGACGGGGAGCGGCGCCCTGAAGGCGTTGTAGAGCACCACGGTCGAGTAGGCGCCGATCGCGAAGAACGCCGCCGAGCCGAAATTCACGTAGCCCGTGTAGCCACCGAGGATGTTCCAGGCGGTGGCGAGGATCACGAACTGCAGCACGATGTAGGCGGCGGTGAAGTAGTACTCGTTGGCGACGAGCTGGCTCACCGCCGCGAAGGCGATGGCGACCGCGAAGGCGACGATGGCGAAGACCCGGTTGCTCATCGGCTCATTTTCCCCTCATCTTCCCAGCAGTCCCGAGGGCCTGAAGGCCAGGGTCGCGAGGAGCAGGCCGAAGGACACCGCCGGCGCCCACGACGGGCCGAAGAACGTCGAGGTGAAGGATTCGGCGATGCCCAGCACCAGCGCGCCGATCAGCGTCCCCCAAATCGAGCCCATCCCGCCCAGCACGCACACGGCGAACACCAGGCCGATGTACTCGCGCCCGATCGCCGGCTGCACCGGCTGGATCACGATGAGGAAGGAGCCGGCCACCCCGGCGGTGGCGATCGAGAGCGCGAACGCGAGCTCCTTGACGCGCACGGGATTCACGCCCATCAGCCGCAGAGCGAGCTGGTCCTGGGCGACCGCGAGCACGGCGCGCCCGAAGAAGGTGTGCGTGAGGGAGAGCTGCACGCCGACCACCATGGCGACCGACACGAGGAAAGGCACGAACAAGCGCATCGGCAGATCGATGTCGCCGGCGCGCCAGGTGACGTCGCCGTAGACGGTGTTCACCATCCGGTAATCGACGCCGAAGACGAGCACCAGCGTCACCTCGGTGATGAACAGGATGCCGAAAAAGAACGCGAGGCCGCGCAGCGATTCCTGCCCGCGCTTCTCGAAGCACACGTAGTAAATGCGGTACAGCGCCATGCCCAGCGCGAAGAACAGCGGCGACAGGACGACAGCGACCAGTATCGGATCGAAGCCGAATCTGTCGTTGACGATGTAGGCGACGTAGGAGCCCAGGATGATGAACGCAGGATGCGCGATGTTGACGACGTCGAGCATGCCGAACGAGATCGAGATGCCGACGCTGACGGCCGCGTAGAAACCGCCGAGCAGGAGCCCGGCGATGATGGCATTCACTACCAGCGCCGTCGAACCTTCCATGGGGCAAAACGAAGCCGGCGGGGATCACCCGCCGGCTCGGTCCCTTGGCCGTCGCGGGTTACTTCTTGGCGTCCTGGAACGGCGCGCGCACCGTGCCGGTCCTGTAGGTGGCCGGCTCGAGGACCGTGATGCGTCCGGGGCCCGTCCACTCGTCGAGGGAGTTGCCCTTGACGCCGCCGAACTGGACCATCAGCACGCGCGAGCTCGCCCATTCGCCGTTTTTGGCGAACGCGACCTTGCCGACCACGGTGTCGAAGGTATGCGCATGAATGTAGGCGGCGAGCTTGGCCTGGTCCAGGCCGCGGGTTCCCTCGACGGCCTGCTGCACGACCTCCATCATCGCGTAGGCGTAGGGCGGCAGGTAGGTGCCGAGCGGATCCACGCCTTCCTTCAGCGCGCGCTCGCGGTACTTGGCGAGGATCTTGTCGAGGAAGGGGAACTTGCTGCCCACTTCGGGCGCGTACATCTCGTAATTCACCACGCCGTTGAGCAGAGGCCCGAGCTGGGTGCGCAGCGACGCGTACTGCAGGCCGACCATGCCGCCGCCGAACATCTGCGTCTTCAGCCCGACCTCGTTCGCCGCGCGCACCATGCCGGCGGTGTCCGGAGGGTAGGACGCGACAAAGACCAGATCCGGGTTGGTAGCCTGGATCGCGCGGACGATCGGCGCGTAGTCGACGGTGTTGGGAGGATAGGTCTTGTCGTAGACGACCTTGAGGCCCAGGCGTTTCACGTGCACGCGCGCGCCTTGCAGCGCGTTGTGCGGGTACTCCGCGTCGGCGCCGACCAGGGCAATCGTCCTGGGCTTCTGCCTGAGGGTCATCGCGGCGTCGAAGAAGGGCTTGGTCCAGCCGACTCCGGGTTGCGGGCCGGCCGGCATGATCTGGAAATATTTGTCGTAGTCGAACTTGCCGTTCGGGTCGAGCCCGAAGAGGGTCATGAAACACATGTTCCGCTGCATCATGAGCGGCATGGCCGGCGCGATCACGGCGGTTCCATAGCCGGACACGACCAGGTCCACCTTGTCGACGTCGAGGAGCTTCGTGTAGAGGCCGGGGACCGTCGACGGATTGGTCTGGTCGTCGTAGTAGACGAACTCGACCTTGCGCCCGAGGATGCCTCCCTTGGCGTTCACGTCGTCTTTCCAGATCTCCATCGCGATCAGCGCCGCCTTGCCGTTGCCGGCGAGCGCGCCGGTGAGGCTCATTCCGAAGCCGATCTTGAGCGGCGGCTGCTGCGCGTGCGCCGCGAGGGCGAACCCGAGCGCGATCGTGAGCGCGCCCAGCATGCGCCCCATGGCGGTTAGAACGTTTTTGCCTGGCATGTCTCCTCCTGGAGAATGAGTTTCGGAATTCGCTGCGGCGGACCGGGTGCCGCCTGGTGGCCCTCCCGTGGGCCGTCCGGCGATTATGAAAGCAAGCCGCTATTTGTCAAGAGATATGCCTGGGAGTCCGGCGCGCGCCGCCTGCTAGACTTGCCGGATGCGGGTGCCGGGCGCTCCGTCGGTCTATTTCGTCGTCTTCCTGTCGGTGCTCTCGAACGCCGGGCTTCGCGGCAGCCGGGTGCTGGTGTCGCTCACCGCGCTGCACCTCGGCGCGAATTCCTTCACGGTCGGGGTTCTCGCCGCCCTGTACGCGGTCTTCCCCCTGCTTCTCGCCGTATACGCGGGCAGGATTTCCGACCGCGTCGGCGTGCGCACGCCCATCGTGCTCGGCTCGGCGGGGATGACCCTGGGCCTGCTGCTTCCGGGCCTGCACGGCGATCTGTTCACCCTGTTCGCGTGCCCGACGCTGATCGGGCTGGGGCAGATCTTCGTTCAGGTTTCGATCCAGAACGCGGTGGGCTCGGCCGGCGGCGCCGGCGCCCGCGCGGGCAATTTCAGCACGTTTTCCCTGGGCGCTTCGATCTCGACTTTCATCGGCCCGTCGCTCGCCGGCTTCTCGATCGACTCGCTCGGCTTCCGGCCGACCTATTTCGTGCTCGCGTCGATATCGTGCGCCGTGGTCCTGCTTGCGCTTTCATTCGGCCACCGGATGCCCGCGCGCGGCGGGCACGGGGAGGAGGAACCCCAGGGGCGCGCGTTCGACCTGCTCAAGGAAGCGCCTCTGCGGCGCACGCTCTTCATGAGCGGGGTGACGCTCACGGGGATCGAGCTCTTTTCCTTCTACCTGCCCATATACGGGCAGTCGGTGGGTCTCTCGGCCACGCGCATCGGCCTGGTGCTCTCCAGCTACGCCGCGGCGGCTTTCGTCGTGCGGCTGGTGATGCAGAAGCTCGTGCGGCGCTTCACCGAGACCGGCGTGCTGACGGGCTCGCTATTCGTGGCGGCCGTCACCTACGCCTCGTTCCCGTTTCTCTCCGGCGT
>DASSJA010000366.1:0-2052 GCA_035691445.1 Burkholderiales bacterium
GTTCTCCGTCGCCGCGCTCCGGCTCGGCGCGAGCGAAGTTGTAGCGGTCGATATCGATCCCAATTCCGTCGCGACCACTCGCAAGCTGTTGTCGCAGGAGCGGGCGAGCGGCTGGCGGGCAGATCAGCTGTCGGTTTTCGAGCTCCCGCAGCGCATCCGCGAGCGCTTCGACGTGGTTTATTCCTGGGGGGTCCTCCACCACACGGGAGATATGTGGCGAGCGCTCGATTGCGCTGCGCGCTTGGTCAAGCCGGGCGGCATCTTCGCATTCGCGCTGTACGAGCGAACGCCGCTTTGCGGCGCCTGGACCGTTGAAAAGCGGCTTTACCGGAAGTTGCCGAAGATTGTGCAGAGGCTGTTCCGCGCCGCTTACCTCGCCGCGTGGGGAGCGGGGATGCTGGTCAGGGGGCGCAATCCCGCGCGGTACATCCGCGAAGGTCAACAGGAGCGGGGGATGGATGTCTTCCACGACGTCCATGACTGGATGGGCGGCTATCCCTATGAATCCACGACCGCGGCCGAGGTCGAGGCGTTCATGGCCCAACGCGGCTTCGAGCTTCAGAAAGCGGTGCCCTGGCGGGTGCGCCTGGGCGGTATGCTTGGATCGGGATGCAGCGAATATATGTTCCGTCATGCCGCCGATGGCTCGGCGTTGCTCCGCTAGTCGCACAGCCGCTATCCTTCCTTGATGCAGCACGAGATCGTCTGGACGTCGGAGCGGATTGGGCGGTTCTGGGATTATATGGCCGGCACGCCCGGCTTCGAGGACCTGTACTTCGCCAGGCAGGCCGGCCCCGCGCTGATCAAGTATATCGCCGGCAAAATCCGGATCGGCATCGCCGTCGATATGGGTTGCGGCCGGGGCGATTTGATCGCGCTTCTGCTCGACAAGGGCTATGATGCATATGGGAGTGACCAGTCTGCTGCGAGCGTCGAGAGTGTCAACGCGCGCTTTCGTGGCAACCCGCATTTTCGCGGTGCCGTTGTCGGGCCCGCCTTACCCGACGCCTCGGCAAACACCGTGTTCATGCTCGAAGTGGTCGAACACATGGACGATGAGGCGCTGACCCAGGCGCTTCGCGACGCGCACCGAATCCTTAAGCCAGGAGGTCATCTCGTCCTTACGACTCCCAATGATGAAGACCTTCGGGCGGCCAAGAGAATGTGCCCGGAATGCGGGGCCGTGTTTCACCAGATGCAGCATGTTCGATCCTGGTCGGCCGCGACCCTTGCCGAGTTCGTCGGCAAATTCGGGTTCGAGACACAGAGCGCAAAGGCCATCGTACTGAGCCGATACCGGGGTTTGATGGGAATGGCGCACCGCTTGCGTTTCGCGCACCGCAAGCGGCCGAATCTCGTCTACATCGGCATAAAGCTCTAATCGGAACCAGGTTGGCAGAGGCGCTACGCAGCTTTTTCGGTTCGGCTCGGCGGTATGTCGATGATCCGACGCACAAGATCGTTCTGCGCGGCGCCCTCGAGTCGATTTCGGTCCGGGTTGCCGGAGTGGCGTTGAGCTATGCCGCGACCTTGTTGCTGTCACGGCTGCTCGGTGTCTCGGATTACGGCAGATATGCCATCGCGCTCAGCTGGGTACTCGTCCTGACGCTCCCGGCGAAGGCAGGCTTCGATAACAGCAGCCTCCGCTACGCCACCGTATATCTCGAACGGGGAGATGGTTCGTCGCTTCGGGCATTCATTCGCTTCGCGGCGGGAACGGTTACCACGCTCTCGCTCGGGATCGGGTTGCTCATCTATCTCGTGGGACAACGAATCGCATCGGTGGATCCAAAGCTCGTTGTTTGGGCGGCTCTGATGGTCCTGCCGCTTGCGCTGCTGGCGCTTTACTCGGTGCTCATGCGGACGGCGCAACGGGTGATCGCCTCGCAGTTCTACGAGCAGATGTTGCGGCCGGCTCTGATTATCGTTGCAGTGACGGCCTTGACGCTGGCGGGCGAGCGACTGGATGCCCGCAATGCGCTGATGATCACCAGCCTCGCCACTTTCGGCGCGCTTCTTATCCTGTGGATGCATTTTCGTAGGGTGTTCGGG
>DASSJA010000367.1:0-2379 GCA_035691445.1 Burkholderiales bacterium
GTAATTCTGATGATACATAGTTCCCCCTTACATCGTCGCGCTGCACTCGGCAGCAAATGAAAGTTGCATCCCTGCGACGCCTAAGCGCTCCAATCCGTCAGGTCCGCGTCCACTCCTCCGCACTCGCTCCCGTCAAGGCCTTGACCCGACTCTCGTCAGCAGCAAGCTCTTTCGCCGGGCCGGAGTAGACCATGGCTCCGTCGTCGAGCACATAGGCATGGTCGGCGATTTCCAGGCTCATTCGAGCGTTCTGTTCGACCAGCAACACCGAGATCCCTTCGGTGCGCATCTGGGCGACGATTCGAAAGACATCACGCACGATCAGCGGCGCGAGTCCCTGGGACGGCTCGTCGAGAATGAGGAGCTTCGGGTTGAGCAGCAGCGCGCGGCCGATCGAGAGCATTTCCTGCTCTCCTCCCGACAGCTGTCGCCCGCGATTCGTCTTGCGTTCGGCGAGGCGCGGGAAGAGATCGTAGACCCGCGGGATCGTCCACGGCCCCGATCGCTCGAGCGGGACCCGCAGATTTTCGTCCACGCTGAGATTGGCGAAGATCCGGCGTCCCTCGGGAACATATCCCACGCCGCTGGCGGCGATCCGATAGGTGGGCCAGCCCGTGGCGTCGGTCCCGAAGATCGAGACGCGTCCCTCACGGGCCGGCGTAAGTCCCATGATGGAACGCAGCGTGGTCGTCTTGCCCGCGCCGTTGCGTCCCAGAAGCGCGGTGACCGTGCCTTCGGCGACTCCCAGGCTCACGCCGTGCAGGATGTGGCTCTTGCCGTAATAGGTCTGCAAACCTTCGACTGCGAGGGCCGCGCTCATGCGGCGCTTCCCAGGTAGGCGGCCTGCACCTGTTCGTTGGCGGCGATTTCCTGGGGGCTGCCTTCCGCCAGGAACTTGCCCTGATCCAGAACCATGATGCGGTCGGCCAGATGGAACACCACGCGCATGTCGTGCTCGATCAGCACGATCGTGAGCTTGTTGTCGTGGTGCAATCGGCGAATGAGCTGGGTAATCTCGTAGGTTTCCTGATCGCCCATGCCGGCCGTCGGCTCGTCCAGCAGCAGCAAGCGAGGGTGCAGCGCCAGCGCCATCGCGATCTCCGCGGCACGCTGGTCTCCGTGCGAGAGCTCTCCGACCCGGCGGTTCGACTTGCTCTTCAGTCCGGTGAGCTCGAGCAGTGCTTCGACTTCGGACCGGATTCGTTCGGACTCGGCGCGCGCGATCCAGGGACGCGTCCGATAGCCGTCGGCGACTTCCGTGCTTATGCGTACGTTTTCGAACACGCTCAGCTCGGGGAAGATCTCGGTGATCTGAAAAGTTCGCGCGATGCCTATCGCGACCCGGGCCTCGGGCGCCAGCATGGTCACGTCCCGGCCCTCGAAGTGGATGCTTCCGCTCGTGGGGGGAAACAGGCCGCTGATGAGATTGAAGAACGTGGTCTTGCCGGCACCGTTCGGACCGATGATCGCCCGGAGCTCGCCTTGCTGCACGGTCAGCGACACGTCGCGCACGGCGACGAGGCTTCCGAATCGCTTGGCGGCGTTACGGACTTCGAGAACGTTCATGCTTTTGCGGTCGACCGGATGAAGCCGAGCAGCCCGCGCGGAAAGAACAGGACGATCGCCATGAACAGCGCGCCGATGAAAGACATCCAGTTGATCGTTATGCTCGACAGGTAGTCCTGCAGCACGACGAACACGACCGCCCCGAGCAGCGGACCCCAGAAGCTGCGCATTCCGCCCATGACGGCCATCATCACGAAGTCGCCCGATTGACTGTAGTGCAGGCCGCGCGGATCGGCGAAGTTATTCACCAGCGCGTATAACGCGCCTGCAAAACCCATGAAGAAGCACGACAGCGTGAACGCGATCCAGATGTGGCGGTCGACGGGGATCCCGAGAAAGCGCGCACGCCGCTCGTTTTCGCGGATCGCGATCATCGTTCGCCCGAAAGGCGATCGCAGGATGAATCCCATGGCGCCGATCGCGAGGGCGGCGCAGAACAGGACGAAGTAGTAGAAAGCGTTGGCGTTGGAAAGGATGTCGATCGTCGTGATGCCGAGATCGATGGGCTGGCGAGCGAACCCCCGCAATCCGTCATCGCCCCCGGTGACCGAGCTCCACTGGAACGCGATGTAGTAGAAGACCTGGCCGAAGGCGATCGTGACCATCGCGAAATACACGCCGCGCCGTCGCGCGATCAGCGCCCCGAGCAGGGCGCCGGCGATTCCGCCGAGCAACGTGCCGCAGATCAACGCGAGCGGCGTGCTCGGCGCGAGGAATTTCAGCGTCAGCCCGGCGCCGTAGGCGCCGAGCCCGAACCAGGCGGCGTGACCGAACGAGAGCACGCCGGTAAAGCCCAGAAGAAAATTCACCGAC
>DASSJA010000368.1:0-2752 GCA_035691445.1 Burkholderiales bacterium
GCCGCACCGCCAATGTCGACTACACGCACAAGAAGCAGACCGGCGGCTCGGGCCAGTATGCGCGCGTCAAGATGCATTTCGAGCCGCTTCAGCCGGGCTCGGGCTTCGAGTTCGAGAACGACGTGGTCGGCGGCACCGTGCCCAAGGAATACGTACCGGGCGTCGAGAAGGGCGTCAAAGGCTCGCTCGACAACGGCGTGCTGGCCGGCTTCCCGGTGATCGACCTCAAGGTGACGCTGACCGACGGTGCCTATCACGAAGTCGATTCGAGCGCGCTCGCCTTCGAGATCGCGGCGCGCGCGGCGATGAAGGAAGGCCTCGCCAAGGCAGCGCCCAAGCTTTTGGAGCCGGTGATGCGGGTCGAGGTGGTGACGCCGCGCGAATATATGGGCGACGTCATCGGCGACCTGAACAGCCGGCGCGGCCGCATCACCGGACAGGATCAGCGCGGCAATGCCGAGGTGATCAACGCCATGGTGCCGCTCGCCAACATGTTCGGCTATGTCAACAACCTGCGCTCGATGAGCCAGGGGCGAGCGCAGTACACCATGCATTTCGATCACTACGAGCAAGTGCCGCAAGCGGTGGCGGACGAAGTCCGCGCCAAGATGGCGTAAGCGCACAAGGTTTGAAGCGGAGAACAATCGATGGCGAAGGCGAAATTTGAGCGGACGAAGCCGCATTGCAATGTGGGGACGATCGGTCACGTGGACCATGGCAAGACGTCGCTGACGGCGGCGATCACCAAGGTTCTGGCGGAGACGGGCGGTGCCACCTACACGGCCTACGACCAGATCGACAAGGCGCCCGAGGAGAAGGCGCGCGGGATCACGATCTCGACGGCGCATGTCGAGTACCAGACGAAGAACCGCCATTACGCGCACGTCGATTGCCCCGGCCATGCCGACTACATCAAGAACATGATCACCGGCGCAGCGCAGATGGACGGCGCCATCCTGGTGGTCTCAGCCGCGGACGGCCCGATGCCGCAGACGCGCGAGCACATTCTGCTGGCCCGCCAGGTGGGCGTGCCGGCGATCGTCGTCTATCTCAACAAGGTGGACATGGTGGACGACCCCGAGCTCCTCGATCTGGTCGAGCTCGAGGTGCGTGAGCTGCTGTCGTCTTATCAGTTCCCCGGCGACAAGATCCCGGTGGTGCGCGGCTCGGCGCTGATGGCGCTCGAGGACAAGAACAAGGAGCTGGGCCACGACTCGATCCTGAAGCTGATGGAGGCGGTCGACAGCTACATCCCGCAGCCGGTGCGGGCCAAGGACAAGCCCTTCCTGATGCCGATCGAGGACGTGTTCTCGATCTCGGGCCGGGGCACGGTGGTGACGGGCCGGGTCGAGCGCGGGATCATCAAGGTGGGTGACGAGATCGAGATCGTGGGCCTCAGGCCCACGACGAAGACGGTGGTGACGGGCGTCGAGATGTTCCGGAAGCTGCTCGATTCGGGCGAGGCGGGCGACAACATCGGTGCGCTCTTGCGCGGCACGAAGCGCGAGGAGGTGGAGCGCGGCCAGGTGCTGGCGGCGCCTGGCTCGATCACGCCGCACACCAACTTCCAGGCCGAGGCCTACATTCTGACCAAGGAGGAGGGCGGCCGGCACACGCCGTTCTTCACCAACTACCGCCCGCAATTCTACTTCCGCACCACGGACGTCACGGGGACGGTGAAGTTGAAGGAAGGCACGGAGATGGTGATGCCCGGCGACAACGTGCAGATGGAGGTGGAGCTGATCGCCCCCATCGCCATGGACGAGGGCCTGCGCTTTGCCATCCGCGAAGGCGGCCGCACGGTGGGCGCCGGCGTCGTCGCCAAGATCTTGAAATAAGACGCGATGCAGGCGGCGCGCGCCTTAGGCAGGCGCGGGTGCCGCCCACGTCGTATCGCAGCGCTGATGAACGAAATCGGTGTCGATGGATATTCAATCTGAATACAGCCGGTTTCGCGATGAGAGCCGTTTGCGGCAAGCGCCGGCACATTTCCAAAGTTTCTCTGATCTATTCGTCGAGCAGAAACTCTGGAAGTCTTATGCAGACCTGCTCGACCTGGCGTCGCCGCTCCGGCCGCGGGCGACTGTCGCCGATTTTGGCTGCAAATATGGTCATGTTCTCCCGCTTTTCCTCGCCCGCGGCGCCACACGCGCGATCGGCATCGATGTCGAGGATGAATATCTGGCAGTTGGCTCCCGGATCGTGGGCGACATCTATCCATCGACAACATTCGTCAAATCCGACCGCGGATTTCTTCCGTTGCCGCCCGCCAGCGTCGATCTCGTGATGGTCAACGAGGCCATTTCGCACGTCAATCCGACAATCCTGCCGACGGTATACGCCGAGATCGCGCGCATTCTGCGGCCTTCCGGACAAGTCTTGATCTCCGACGGCAACAATGTCGCCAATCCCGACTGCGCTCGCGATCTCGTCGAGGTGTACGATGCCTGGGAGAACGGACCCGAAGGCCGGAACACCGGCCGGGATGTGGTCGACGGCGCCTTTGTCAATCTGCGCAAAGAGATCATCCGAAAACGGCATCCGTCGTTGCCGGGCGAGCGCGTTGACTATCTCGCTGCGAATACCTCCGGTCTCTTCGGCGACTACCTCGCCGGGGTGATCGATCGCTTCGTGACGACGGGCGAGCTCATCGAAAGGCCTTATCGTCGCGGCCTTTGCCCCACCAATCCGAGTGCGAGTGGTGTCGTCATGGAATGGGGATTTCACCCCGCGGCCGTGGTCATGACGCTCG
>DASSJA010000369.1:0-4912 GCA_035691445.1 Burkholderiales bacterium
AGCATCGCGAACAGCGTGAGCGATGCGAACAGCTTTCTCGTCGATCTATTCATGGGTGCCTCCCTAGAGCGCCTCCGCGCCGGTCTCGCCGGTGCGGATGCGGATGACTTGCTTCAGATCGAAGACGAAGATCTTGCCGTCGCCGATCTTTCCGGTGTTGGCCGATTTCTCGATCGCCTCGATCGCCTGATCGAGCAGTTCGTCCTTGATGGCGACCTCGACTTTCACTTTCGGCAGGAAATCGACCACGTATTCCGCGCCGCGGTACAGCTCGGTGTGGCCTTTTTGCCTGCCGAATCCCTTGACCTCGGTGACGGTGATGCCCTGGACGCCGATGGCGGACAGAGCCTCCCGCACCTCGTCAAGCTTGAACGGCTTGATGATTGCGGTGACGAGTTTCATGAGATGTTCTCCCTCTCTGGGTGATGGATTCTGCGGGCGCTAGAACTTGTACAGGCCCTGCAACGCGGCACTCATCATGCTCTTGCTCGTCCCGCCGGAGTCGCTGAACACCGAGTTGGTCGCCTGATCCCTGCGCACTTCCGCGCGTGCCTCGAAACTGTCGCTCGCGAGGAACGAGGCGGTCGCGGTCACTTCCCTGTACTTCGTGTCGGTGCCCGGGAAGGCGGCCGGGGCGAAGTGAAATCCATTCTTGTCGTCGAACGACTCGACGCGGACCACACCCCGGAGCTTGGGAGCGAACATGTACGTCACGTAGCCGGCGATGCCATTGTACTTCGCCGTGGTCCCGGTGCCGCCGGCGTTGTCCTGGCTCACGGACAGGATTTCGGCGCCGACCGACAGCGGCTCCATGATGGTGTAGGACGCAACGGCGTTGAGGCTGGTACGCGTGCCTTGCGCCCCGCCCGGATTGGAAGCTCCCGTAACGGACTCCTGGCCGGAATAGCCGGAGACGACGATCGACAGCGGCTTGATCGGATTGAGCGTCGCGCCGAGCTCCAGCGTCTTGCCTTTGTTCGAGTCCGTCAGCTGATCCCAGCCGTTGTTGACGCCCCCGATGAGGCTCACGGTGTCGCTCAACGCCCAGGTCGCGCGCACGCCGGTGTGGGTGAAGGGCACGGCGCCGAACAACATCGAGCGCGAGATATTGGTGTTTCCCGTGCTCGCGATCACCTCGGTTCCGTGAAGCGTGGTGAACTTGCCCGCGATCACGGTCAAGGGACCGCTCGCATACTGCAGGAAGCCCTGGGTGACGTCGAACATCGAGGACCCGGACGTCGCCCCCGAGGTCTCGGGGAACGAGTGGATGAACTGGGCGTCGCGGCCCACGGTCAAGTTGACCAGGCCGCCGAAGCCTTCCTTCGGCTGCTTCGCCACGGTCAGGCCGAACTGATTCAGGCCGAATGAATTGTTCTGCGTGTCGAATACCCGGGTCGAGAACCCTCCGGCAGCCGGGTCGATGTTCTTGTTGGCGTAGGTGTACCCGGCGTCGATATAGCCGCTCATGCTGATTCCCGAGGCTTCGAGAACCTTGTCGAGAGTCGGAGCCGCGGGCGGCTTGGCTTGCGCGAGGACGGTGGCCGGGGCGGCGAACAGCGCCGAAACGGCGGACGCGATGACGATTTTTTTCATAGCTGGACCCTTTCGTTGGTCAATTGGACCAGGAGCCTTCAGCACGGCTCGTGCCAGATTTTTTTCCGCGCTGGTTCAATGGGTTGATCGTGGAGCATCCGCGCAGCGGGCATCCGGAAGCACCGCGTTGGGGCGCGATGGAACGGCCGTGCACCGATGACGTGCGGTCCTCCGGGGCGCGGGGAACCGCGTTAATTCACCGTGCTAGACTCGAACGAGGACGCATGCCGATGTCCCCCACTCCGCTGCTGGAAGACTTGAGCGCGAGGATCAGCGAATTCCTCGCCGCCAGCCCCGCCAAGGATCTCGAGAAGAACCTGCGGGCGCTGCTCGGCGCGACGTTCGCCAGGCTCAACCTGGCGACGCGCGAAGAGCTCGAGCTCCAGACCAAGGTGCTGGCGCGCACCCGCGAGAAGCTCGCCGAGCTGGAGCGGCGCGTCGCCGAGTTCGAGGCGAAGCTGGGCGAGAAGTAGGACGCGGGGGTCACGGTGTCGCTCGCCGTGCTCCACAGCCGGGCGCTCGCCGGGCTCAACGCGCCCGACGTCACCGTCGAGGTGCATCTCGCGAACGGCCTGCCTTCGTTCACCATCGTCGGTCTTCCGGACACGGAAGTGAAGGAAAGCCGCGACCGGGTGCGCGCCGCGCTGGTGAACTCGCGCTTCGAATTCCCGGCGCGTCGCATCACGGTCAATCTCGCCCCCGCGGAGCTTCCCAAGGAAAGCGGCCGGTTCGATCTGCCGATCGCGCTCGGCATACTCGCGGCATCGCGCCAGATCGAGACCGGGGAATTCTCGAAGTACGAATTCGCGGGCGAGCTCTCGCTGACCGGCGAGCTGCGTCCGGTTCGCGGCGCGCTCGCGATGACCTGGCGCGCGGCGCAGGACGGCCGCGCGTTCGTCCTTCCGCCCCGCAGCGCCGATGAAGCCGCGCTGGTCGACGGGGCGAGCATCTACCAGGCGCGCTCGCTGCTGGAGGTCTGCGCCCACCTGACCGGCGGGCAGCCGATGCCTCGCCCCGGGGCGCGCGAAGCCGCTGCTCCTCCCAGCTATCCCGACCTCGCGGAAGTCAAGGGGCAGGCGCAGGCGAAGCGCGCGCTCGAGGTCGCGGCCGCCGGCGGCCACAGCGTGCTGATGATCGGGCCTCCCGGAACCGGAAAATCGATGCTCGCCGCGCGCTTCCCGGGTCTGCTGCCGCCGATGAGCAGCGACGAGGCGCTCGAATCCGCGGCGCTCGCCTCGCTCGGCTCCGGCGGATTCCGCCTGGAACGATGGAAGCAGCGCCCGTTTCGATCGCCCCACCACTCGGCCTCGATGGTGGCGCTGGTCGGCGGGGGCAGCGATCCGCGCCCCGGCGAGATATCGCTCGCCCACAACGGCGTGCTTTTCCTGGACGAGCTCCCCGAGTTCGACCGCAGGGTGCTCGAGTCGCTGCGCGAGCCGCTCGAATCCGGCCGCGTGACCGTCTCGCGCGCGGCGCGGCAGGCCGAGTACCCCGCGGGGTTTCAGCTGATCGCGGCGATGAATCCCTGCCCCTGCGGATACCTCGGGCATTTCAGCGGCAAATGCCGCTGCACGCCCGACCAGGTCTCGCGCTACCGCAGCAGGCTCTCCGGACCCCTGCTCGACCGGATCGACATCCAGGTGGAAGTCCCGGCGCTGCGCGAAACGGAGCTGACCTCGGCGAACGAGGGCGAGAGCTCGGCGCGGGTGCGCGGGCGCGTCCGGGCGGCGCAAGCGCTCCAGGCCGAGCGCCAGGGCAAGACCAACGCACGGCTCGGCCCCCGGGAAGTGGAGAAGTTCTGCGCCGCGAAGGCGGAGGCGACCGCGCTGCTGAAACAGGCGATCGCGCGGCTCAATCTCTCGGCGCGCGCGTATCACCGCGTGCTCAAGCTCGCGCGCACCATCGCGGATCTCGCCGGCGAAGCGACGATCGGAGTGCCGCACACCGCCGAGGCCATCCAGTACCGGCGCCTGGACCGCGCCTAGCCGCGGAAATCCGACAGATCCAGCGGACGGTCGAAAACGTTGCGGGCGAGCGCCAGGAACCGTGCGGCGCGCGCATCATCCCAGCCGCCGTATCGCGCATTGCTGCGAAACTTCCGCTCCAGCTCTTCCCGCGACAGGGGCTCGTGCATCCCGCCGCGGATGTGCGGCTGGCGCTCCTCGAACACGCGCCCGTCCTCGAGCGTCATCCTGACGTGGCCGGTGTAGGCCTTGGGGTACGGGTTGGCGGGATCGACGACGTAGCGGACTTTGGAGGCGAGCGCGAGGATGCGCGAATCGCGAACGGTTTTGTCCGTGAATGCTTCGAAGCCGACGCCGCCCGTGACGAAAGCGACCGCGATGTTGAACGGCGTGCTGAACTTGGCGGCGTAGTCGTTCGCCGGCCGCTGCTTGGACGCGAGCGGCTCCCACAGGCGGTGCACGTAGCCCTCGGCCGTCTCGCACAGCACCTCGGCGACATCCTCGGCGGCGAAGCCCTTCTTCGCCAGCCGCAGCGCGCAATCGATGTAGGGCTGGTTCATCGTTCCCGTCGCATAGGGCTTGAAGGTGAGGTCCGTCATCACCCAGCGTTCGCCGAAGTCGCGGGTGAGCGCGTCGAAGTCGCCCGCCGAAGTGTGCGCGAAGCCGAAGAACAATCCGTGCGTCCCTTCGAACACGGTGCGCGGCCCGAGGAAACCCTCGCGGGCGATGCGGGCCGCGTGCAGGCCGATGCGCGCGGCCCACCCCGCGTGCAGGCGCTTGGTCCACGCGCCCTCGGCGAGGTATTCGATGATCCCGCCGGCCATGCTGCCGGCGATGCCGAGCGCGTCGACGGTCTGCTTCCGGTCCAGGCCTAGCGCAACCGAGACACCGAGGGTCGCCGCCATGGCTCCGAGGACGCTGGTCGGATGAAAACCGGCCTTGTGGATGAGCTTGGGCGCCACCAGGCTCAGGCGGCACAGGGTCTCGACGCCGCAGGCGATGCCCAGAAGCGCGGAGCGCCCGCCACGGCCGAAGCGCTCGCAGGCGGCAAGCACCGCCGGGACGATCACGGCGCCCGAGTGCACCGGGCCGCCTTCGAAGGTGTCGTCGAAGTCCTCGCCGTGAGCCGCGGTGCCGTTGATCATCGCCGCGTCCTCGGCGCGGAAGGTGCCGGGATGGCCGATCGCGGTGCACGAGCCGCCGCCGTCGACGCTCGCGATCAAGGCGCGCACGTACCCGGTTCCGCGGGCGGCGACGCACAGCCCCGCGACGTCGATCAGCAGATCGTCGCAGCGCGCGCGAACGGCCTCCGGGAGATTTCCGGCCGAGAGCTCGGCGACCTGGTCGGCGAGCCG
>DASSJA010000370.1:0-2361 GCA_035691445.1 Burkholderiales bacterium
TCCGGCTGCGCTTGACCGGCCCGGCGAGGTCGTAGAAATCGGTCTTGTTCCAATCGAGCTCGCCTCTCCAGAACCGGTAGCGGCCGAAGACGTTGACGTGGCCGCGCTCGTTGGCGGGGAGGCCCTGGGCGGGCGTGTACGAGGCGATCAGCGATAGGTTGAAGTAGTTCAGCGGATCATCGAAGTTGAAGCGATATCCGGCACCGACTTCGTTTTTGTAGCCTTGCAGCACGGGACAAGCATTCGACAGCGAGACCTGGTTCAAAGGAACGTACGGACCCCGCGCGGTAATGACCTTTTCCTCGTCGACCGTGGTCGGCGGCGGCACCTGCCAGGTTTTGACCACGGGGTACTTTTCCACGACCTCGGATCCAAGAAAGGAGATCGCGCTCACATCCTTGAGCGGGTTCGCGTCGATGATCGCCGGAACGAAGCCCTCGCCGGTGTACTCGAGCACGATCAGCCTTCCATCGGCGAGCGGTAACGGGCGGAAGAAGCCGGTCTCGGCATTCGACAATGCTTCGATCTCGCCCGTCGCGATCTCGTAACGGAAGACGTTCGACACGCCGGTGTAATAGCTGCTGCCGTACAGGTACCGCCCATCGCGGGAGAATGTGAAGCTCTCGGGCACCGCCTGACCGAAACGGAATTCGGAAAGCGGCTTGATGTCGCCGCCCAGGATCCGCTGCATGTCCCATACGCGGAGAAACTGCTCGCCATTCACCTCTTCCACCGACCCGGAGAGCAGCCGCCCGTCCTGCGAGATGTCGAGGTCATACGGAACCACGCCGTAGGGAAACGCGTAGACGCGGTACCAGTAATCGTACGGCGGGGGAATGCGCACTAGGGTCGCCAGGCCGTTTTCGTGGCGGACGCCCATCAGCGAATGGTCTATCGGATTGACGACCAGCTCGCCGATGCGCCCATGCTGCATGAGCATCTTGACTTCGCCGGTGCCGAGGTCCACCGACATGAGGTCGCGGTAGGAGAAATCGCCGCGGTTATCGTTGGTGAAGAACAGCGTGCGCTTTGCCGGGTCGTAGGCCAGCGAAGTCACACGGTAGAGCTGGCCCCGCTTTATGTCAGAGAGGCGCCGCACCGTGCCGTCGCGGGTGTTGAGCGCGCCCACGAACTCAACGGTGCCCGGGTAGCGGAATCCGCCATAGAGCGTGCCTGTCGGCTCGTCGTAATAGAGCCGGGACACCGAGCCCATCGCGCTTCCCACCAGCCTGCGAGGTTTCGTGATCGGGAACTCGCGCACTCGCTCGAGATTCCTGCGTTGAAATTCGTGCTCGAAGCGGATCCAGTCCTGCCACGCCTGCTCGATCGTTATTCCGAACACCTGCTCGAACCGATCGGACCAGTAACGCGCGCTACCCTCGTCCCGCCGATACCACGCGACCACCTTGTCGGGTCCGTACGTGTAGGCGAGCCAGGTGAAGAAGCGTGTGCCGTACAGATACGCGTTCACGCCGATCTGGAAATCGACGGTCACGGCGCGCGACGCGAGCCCGACCGGGTCGTAGAAATGCGCATCGTCGCGCACCATCGCTCTGAATACCATTTCGTCGTAGCCGCCCTGCGCGCGCCCCAGGCCGCCAGCCATCCACGTTTCGAAAAATACCGCGCCGCCCTCGATGTACCAGCGCGGGGCTTTGTGTCGGGGCACCGTGAGATAGCTGTAGAGCAGGGATTCGGGATCCTGTGGCTGTGGAGGCACCTTGCCGAGAAAGAATCTCCGCCAGCGCGCATCTTCCTCGGTCGCGACGTCGAAAGACGCCGCATGCACCATCTCGTGGTTCATCAGCCAGTAGATCCGCTCGCTGGTAGGCTGGGTTTCGAAGGCACGCGAGACCGGGCCTACGTCGGCGACGATGTAGCTGTGCGGCGCGGGATAGGTGACTCCATTACCGTAATCGGCCCTGTCCCACAGAAGGACCACGGTGGGCTCCGATGGCACCCAGCCGAACATGCGCTTCTGCCACGCGACCGAGTTCGTGAATGACCGCACGGTATGCGGCGCGAGATAGTCGAGGGAATCGATATAGAACAGCTTGAGGTCGCGGGTGTCGATCTCCGAGATTCCAACGGAGCTTTGTTCGGCTGCGGCCGAAGCCGCGACAACAAGCAGCAGAGAGAAGAAGAGACGGCCGCGCATCAGTCACCCCCGGAAACCGCCGCATCATAAGGGGGGACGACGAAAAGCAAAACCGCCGGCTGAAGCGAGGGCGGTTGAGAAAGCAAAACCGCCGGCGCTCGGCCGGCGGTTTGGGATTGATCTTCGAGGAAGTAAGTCTTGCTGTGGCTCAGGTTGCGTTAGTTGCTTCCGCCACCACCGGCCGATCCGCCACCACCGGCTGA
>DASSJA010000371.1:0-8943 GCA_035691445.1 Burkholderiales bacterium
ATCATCGTTGCCGCCGACAAGGGCCCCGGCAGGCTCGAGCTCGCCGAGCCTTTCGACCGCGCCTGGCGGCGCGTCGGGCTCGTTCTCGATCGCGTCGGATTCACGGTCGAGGACCGCGACCGCTCGAAGGGCTTCTACTTCGTGCGCTATGTGGATCCGGAGGCCGACGACAAGAAGAACGACAGTTTTCTCGCCAAGCTCGCCTTCTGGCGCTCGGCCCCCGATCCCAAGGCCGAGCAGTACCGGGTATTCGTAAAAGACCGCAGCGACTCGAGCGAGGTGCAGGTCCTCGACAAGGAAGGGGCGCCCGACTCTTCGGACACGGCCCGCAGGATTCTTTCCTTGCTCCAGCAACAGCTCAAATAGCAGGCGGATATTGCGCTTTGCCTCGCTCGGTAGCGGCAGCCAGGGGAACGCGCTCGTCGCCGAAGCGGGGCGCACCCGTCTCATGCTCGACTGCGGGTTCACGGTCCAGGAAACGGAATCCCGCCTCGCCCGCGCGGGACTCTCGCCGGCCGATCTCGCCGGAATCATCGTAACCCACGAGCACGGCGATCACGGCGACGGCGTGTTTCCGTTCGCCCGCCGGTTCGGTATCCCCGTGTGGCTGACTTACGGCACGCTCCTCGCGTTGCGCGAGGCGGGCGCCAGCGACGAGCAGTGCTCGCTCAACTTCGTCGACTCGACGCGAGCGTTCTCGGTCGGGGATCTGCTGGTGCAGCCCTTCACCGTGCCCCATGATGCGCGCGAGCCGGTGCAATACGTGCTCTCCGACGGTGCGCGCCGCCTCGGCGTGCTCACCGACACCGGCTGCTCGACCGTGCATATCGAATCCAATTTGTCCGGTTGCGACGCCCTGGTGCTCGAGTGCAACTACGATCCGGCCATGCTCGAGGGCGGTCCTTATCCGCCCTCGCTGAAGGCGCGGATCGCGAGCCGCCTGGGGCACCTGGACAATCGGACTTCCGGAGAAATCCTCGCTGCGCTCGACCGCGGCCGGCTCAAGCACGTGATCGCCGCCCACCTCTCGCAGACGAACAACACGCCGCAGCTCGCCCGCGCCGCGCTCGCGCGGGCGTTCGCCTGCGACCCCCAGTGGATCGAGGTCGCGACCCAGGAAGAGGGCTTCGCCTGGCGCGACCTGTAGCCGCGCCTACAGGCCGGTCGTGTTCGCCGACACGGCCGGAGCGGAGGACTCCCAGATTTCGTCGAAGCGCTCGCGCATCGGCTGGCACTCCTTCGGGTCGTTGACCACCAGCACGCCGCGCGGCTGCGCGGTCACCGGGCGGCGAACCAGATGGTCGCCGTCGACGAGCACGAAGCAGTCCTGCACCTTGGCGGCGTCTCCGGTCGTCTGGTAGATGAGGATGCTGGAGGTATAGCTTCCCAGCAAAGCGATGAGGCGCGGACAACGCTTGGTGACGTGCTCGACATCGTGGAGCGCGACGAAGATGCGCCGCGTCGGGCCGCTTCGCAGGAAGCGCGCGAGAGTCTCGATGCGGACCGCCGAGTTCATTTCGAGCTCCGAGAGATCGGGATCGAAAATGCGCAGCTCGCGGCGCGCGAGCGCCAGAAGCCGGTCGAAGCCCCGCAGGTAGTCGCTCTTCGCCTGGAGCAGCTCCCGCTCCGGAACGGCGCCCGCGGGGGGGTCAATCACGGCGCGCTCCGACGTGCAGCCAGCCCGCGAGGTACCAGGCGTGCAGCAGGTGCAGCAGGGGCTGCGACAGACGCTGGTGGGGCGGCAGCGAGCGCTCATCCGCCAGGCGCGCAAGCAATCCGCGCAGGCGCGCGTGGGGCTCGGTGCATTCGCCGTTGACGAAGAAATCGCGACCTCGGAACAGCAAGCGCGTGCGCAGATCCAGGCGCAGCCCCCGCGCGCGACACAGCGCGGCGAAGCGCAAGGGCGCGAAGGGCCGGCGCGGACGCGAGAACGTCACGTGCGGCTTGGGCGAGGACAGATATTCGCCGAGAAAACGCGCGACGTCCCGCTTCCGCCAGCGAACCGCCGCGGCCGCGTCCGCCGCGTGCTCCACCATGGCTTCGGGGATCTCCGCGGCGTGAGCCTGCGGTTTCGCGCCCCGGTCCGAGTACGGACCGGCGAGCTGCACGCGGTCCTGCATGAAAGACAGGAATTCCCGGGCGGCCTCCCGGCGGGAGGGCGCGCGGAACCCGATCGAATAGGTGAAGCAGGGCTCGAGCGCGACTCCGTCGTGCGCCCAGCCCGGCGGCAGATAGAGCATGTCGCCCGGTCCGAGCAGGCACTGGGTCTCGGCGCGGAAACGACGCAGGATCTTCAGCGGCGCATCGGGCTCCAGCTCCGGGTCGTATCGCTTGCCGATGCCCCAGCGGCGCCGCCCGGAACCCTGCAATAGAAACACGTCGTAGGAATCGAAGTGAGGGCCGACCCCTCCGCCCGCGACGGCGTAGCTCACCATGACGTCGTCGAACCGCGCGTAGGGCAGGAATCGAAACCGCCGCAGCAAAGCGTCGGCGTCGGGAAGCTCCAGATTCAGGCCCTGCACGAGGATGGTCCAGCCGGACCGGGGAAGGCGCGCGAGCTCGGAGCGCGAGAACGGTCCGTCACGCACCTCCCACGTGTCGCGATGGCGCCTGACGATTCTCGACTCGATGTCGTCCCGCGCAGCGAGCGCAAGCAATTCAGGCGCTTGCACGACCCCTTTAAAGTCGCTGATCGCGTTGCGCACCAGCAAGGGTTTTCTCTGCCAGAATTGTGACAGAAATTTCTTCCTGGTGAGACCGCCGAGCAGTTGCATTCTCATCGCCGCGATTATAGTCTGTGGATGCCGCGAACTCGGCGAGGGAACACTTGGCACGCGCAACCGAAGCGTCGCTCACGACAGGCGAATGCCCGCCCGATGCACCGCACACCGGGCAAGCGGCGCCGCTGTTCTCGCTCCCGGACGCGGACATGGAAACGGTGGAGCTCGGCCAGTTCCGCGGCAAGAAGAACGTCGTGCTGTACTTCTATCTCAAGGATGGGACACCCAATTGCACGCGCGAGGCCACCGACTTCTCCGACCACGAGGAGGAGTTCTCGCGCTGCGACTGCGTGGTGATCGGCGTGAGCCCGGATGATTGCCTCAGCCACGCCGGTTTTCGGGACCAATACGGCGTTTCGATCCGGCTGCTCGCCGATTCAGAAGGCGAGGTCTGCAGGAAATACGGCGTGGTGCATGAGAAAGAGACCAACGGATCGAGGAAGTCCTGCATCACTCGCTCCACTTTCATCATCGACAAGCAGGGCACCGTCAGGCACGTGCTCTACGGCGTGAATCCCCGCGGGCACGCCGCTCAGGTGCTCGGACTGGTCAAGTCGCTTCGGTAGCCCCGGGCGGGCGTCGCGCTCCGTCGCGCACTTGCGCATCTCGAAGAACACCGTCGTTTCGCTCGAAGTCGAGCTCTCGGACATCTGGGGAAATTCCCTCCAGCGCTCCGAGGAGCCCGTGCACTACCTGCACGGCGGCTACGGGAACCTGTTTCCCGCGGCGGAGGCGGCGCTCGAGGGCAAGGCTGTCCGCGACCGCGTCGAGGTGCGCCTCGAGCCGGAGGATGCCTTCGGTGACTACGACGAGGACCTTCTCCGAGTCGAGCCGCGCAGCCGCTTTCCCGAAGCGCTCGAGACGGGAATGCGCTTCGAGGGCGAGTCGGGCGGCGACGACGAAGGCCTGTTCTTCACCGTCACCGATATCGCCGAGGACAAGGTGGTGCTCGACGCCAACCATCCGTTCGCCGGGATGGCGCTCAAGTTCTCCTGCACCGTGGTCGGCGTGCGCCGGGCGAGCGATCTGGAGATCGAAAATGGCGCCGCCGACGATCCCGAGTCGATGATCCTGCGCATCCTGCCCTGAGCCGCGGGAGCGTCGCCGGTCGTTTTCGCCTATCATTTCGGGATGTCGGCCATGCTGGGCGTCGTCTCGTACGGTCTCGGGACCCTGATCGGGTTCGCTCTGGTGGCGTTTCTCGTGATCGTATTCATTCAGGACATCACGCAAAAGAAGCACACCGTCCTGCGCAACTACCCGGTGATCGGGCACCTGCGCTACCTGCTCGAGAAGCAGGGCGAGTACTTCCGGCAATACTTCTTCCTCAACGACCGGGAAGAGCTGCCCTTCAACCGCGCCACGCGCGGCTGGGTCTACCGGCTCGCCAAGGCCGAAGCCGGCGTCATCGGATTCGGCTCGACCAACAATACCAACGAGCCGGGCTCGATCCTGTTCGTCAACCATCCGTATCCCGTGCTCGAGGAAGATCGCCTGCCGACGCCCCCGCTCGTGATCGGCGAGGGCTTCTGCAGGGAACCCTTCACCGCGAGATCCGTGGTGAACATAAGCGGCATGAGCTTCGGGGCGATCTCGGAGCCCGCGGTGCGCGCGCTGTCGCGCGGCGCGGCGCTCGCCGGCTGCTGGATGGACACGGGCGAGGGCGGGCTTTCGCCCTTCCATCTCGAAGGCGACTGCGACATCATCATGCAGATCGGCACGGCCAACTACGGCCTGCGCGGTCCCGACGGAAATTTCTCGACGGAGCGCGCGAGCGAAGTCTCGCGGCACCCTCAGGTCAAGGCGTTCGAGATCAAGCTCTCGCAGGGCGCGAAGCCCGGCAAGGGCGGGGTGCTGCCGGCCGCGAAGGTGACCGAGCAGATCGCGCGGATCCGCGGCATCCCGGCCCACGAGGATTCGATCAGTCCCAACCGCCACCGCGACGTCGCCAACGTCGATCAGCTGCTCGACAAGATCGCGCTCGTACGCGGTCTCACCGGCAAGCCCGTCGGGGTCAAGACCGCGATCGGCGGCTGGCAGTTCATCAACGAGGTCTGCGACGCCGTCAACCGGCGCGGCCTTGAGTTCGCGCCGGATTTTCTCGCGATAGACGGAGGCGAGGGCGGATCGGGGGCCGCGCCGCAGGCGCTCATGGATCACATGGCGCTGCCGATCGCGGAGGCCCTGCCGCGGGTCGTCGACGCGCTCATCGAGTCGGGCCTGCGAAACCGTGTCCGCGTGATCGCGGCGGGTCGCCTGGTCACCTCCGCACGCGCGGCGTGGGCGCTGTGCGTCGGCGCGGATTTCGTCAACACCGCGCGCGGATTCATGTTCTCGCTCGGCTGCATCCAGGCGCTGCGCTGCCACCAGAACACCTGCCCCACGGGCGTGACCACGCACAACCACCGCTTGCAGCGCGGCCTGGTGGTCGAGGAGAAATATCTGCGCGTCGCCAACTACGCGACGGGCATGAACCGGGAGATCGACATGATCGCGCACTCCTGCGGCTGCCGCCACGCGCGCGAGCTCAGGCGCGAGCACGTGCGGATAGTCAGGACGGCCGGGCACAGCGAAGCGCTGAACATCCTGTATCCCTATCCCGAGCCGAACGCGAAGCGCAAAGCGGCCTGAGCATTAATTCCGGCGCCGGGCCTGCAGCGTCGCGCCGCGCGTTGTATCTGTGCTAGATTGCCCGCTGTCTTCACATCCGTTTTGGAGATCGCGATGCGTCCGATACCCGGCTTTGCTGCCGCAATTCTGGTTGCCGCGTCGCTGCCAGCCACGGCAACGGACATTAACCAGATTCAAAACCTCATGCAGGACCAATTCCGCGGGCTTTCCCAAGACCTCGCAGCGACGCTTTCGTACAAGCCGCTGACTCCCACCGCGCCGCTCGGCATCACCGGATTCGACTTCGGCCTCGCGGCCACCGCCACGAAGATCAAGAACAGCGACGCGCTCAGTCAGGCCGGAGCCGGAGAGCACTCCACGCTGGCGGTGCCGTCGCTGCGGCTGAACAAGGGGCTGCCGTTCAATATCGACGTCGGTGCAATGGTCGGCGAGGTGCCAGGGAGCAACGTGCGCGTCTACGGCGGCGAGCTGCGTTACGCACTCGTTCCCGGAGGAGCGGCGACGCCCGCGATCGGAGTCCGCGGCAGCTATACCAGGCTCACCGGAGTCGATCAGCTCGACTTCAACACCAGGGGCCTCGATCTCTCGATCTCGAAGGGTTTTCTCGTCTTCACCCCCTACGCCGGAATCGGCAGGGTATGGGCGACGAGCAACCCCAAGGACCTGACCCCCAACCCCAACAACCTGTCCAGGGAATCGCTCTCGCTCAACAAGACGTTCGTCGGCCTGAACATGAACTTCGGCCTGACGAACCTCGTTTTCGAGGCGGACCGCACCGGCGACGACACCAGCTACGGCGTGAAGCTCGGATTCCGGTTCTGAAGGCGGACGCGGCTAGCGGGTCGAATTCAGGATGGCGCGCGCGCTGTCGATGACTTCGCTTGCCGTGATGCCGACGGGCCCCGAGCCGGAGGCGACGAGCGCATCCGCAGCCGCCCCGTGCAGATAGGTCCCCGCGAGCAGGGCCTGCAGCGGCTCGGCGCCCTGAGCGCACAGCGCCGCGACGATCCCGCCGAGGGCGTCGCCCATTCCGGCGGAGGCCATTCCGGGATTGCCCGAGGGATTGATCCAGAATTTTCCGCCAGGGTCGGCGATCACGCTGCCGTTGCCCTTCAGGACCACCAGACTCCGGTAGCGCCGGGCGATCATCCGCGCCGCGGCGACGCGGTCGGCCTGCACACGGCTCGTGGTTTCGCCGAGCAGGCGCGCCGCTTCGGCGGGATGGGGCGTCATGATGGTCGCAGCGCTGCGCTTTCCAGTCACGGCGGAGAGCGGGCGGTCCGCCGCGATCAGGTTTAGCGCGTCGGCGTCGAGGACGAGCGGCACCGCGGTGGCAAGCGCTCCACGAAGAGCCTTCTTTGCGGAATCCGCCTTGCCCATTCCCGGTCCGGCGACGAGCGCGTCGACCAGGCCCTTTTCAAGCACCGTGCCGGGCTTGCGCAGCATCAGCTCGGGGTGTGCGTAGTCGACGTGAGGGGGGCGCGGTGTGAGCAGTCCGAGATAAACGCGTCCGGTGCCGCACCTGAGCGCGGCGCGGCCCGCGATGACCGCGGCTCCGACCAACCCGGGGGCGCCGCCGAGCACGCCGACGCTGCCCGCCTGTCCCTTGTGGAAGTTCCTGGGCCGCTGGGCGAGTGCACGGGCGAGGATGTCGCGATCGAGGAGAGTCCCCTCGGGCTCGAGCAACCCGGACGGATCGAGACCGAGAGCGTCCAGCTTCAGCTCGCCACAGTGGTCCGGGCCGTCCAGCGTGAGCAATCCGGGCTTGTGCGCGATGAACGTGATCGTGTGGCTCGCGCGCACGGCGCAGCCCATGACCACACCCGTGTCCGCGTTGATCCCGCTCGGAACGTCGAGCGACAGGATCGGGGGACCGGCCGCGTTGAGCCGCTCGACGATCGCGCGCTGCGCTCCCGAGAGCGGGCGCGTGAGCCCGATGCCGAACAGGCCGTCAACCGCGAGATCGAAGCGCGCGTCCGCCGGGATGGCGTCGAGGAGCGTTCCGCCCGCCGCCTCCCATTTGGCCAGGGCTGCAGCCGCGTCCTTCGGCAATTTGTCGCGTCGCGCCGCGAAGACGACGCTCACGCGGAAGAACCAGCGCTTGAGGTGCGTGGCGGCTTCGAGCGCGTCGCCGCCGTTATTGCCCGGTCCTGCGACGACCAGAACGGCCTTGGCGGTATCGCCGCAGAGGCTGCGCGCTAATTCGGCCGCGGCCTCGCCGGCCCGCTCCATGAGCCTCGGTGCGGCCGGCGCGCGCGCTTCGAGCTCGCGGATCGCTTTGGTGCCGTAGATCGGCGAAGAGGGCATCGGCGGCTGATGATACCCCGGGCCTCGTGCGGCCGCCGGAAACGCCCCGGGGCGGCAGTCCGGACGCCCGCCCGCTCGCGCGCCCCTTTGGGAGGCCGACTTGCCTATAATAAGCGCACCCAACATTCCATTGCGACGGGCGCGCTCGCGCTTGAGCGAATGAATCCCCTCGAAGCATGAATCGTCGATCGATTCTCACCAAGACCGGCAAGGGCCTGATGGAGGCGACCGGCAAGACCAGCAGTCTCTCGCGGGAGCTGCGCAACATTCTCAAGGAAATCGACGGCAAGGTCAGCGTCTCCGAGCTTTTGGAGAAATTCGACAGAATGCCCGAGCCGAGGCTGGTCGAGGCGCTCGTGAGCATGGAGCGGGAGGGCTATGTGCGGGAGTTCGTCGGCAAGCGGGACGAAGAGCGACGAACGCCGGCCGGCCGGGCGCCCGCTTCGCAGTCCTCGCCCTCGGAGGGCGACGATCTCGACTTCACTGCCTTTACCCCGGCGAAACCTTCGACCAAGCCGAACGAGGATGCGCGGCTGCAGGCCCAGGCGCAGGAGATCGCGCGCCAGGCACAGGCGACGCGCGCGCGCGAGGAAGCTGCGGCCAAGGCGAAGGCCGAGCTCGCGGCGCGGGCCAAGACCGAGGCCGAGCTGAAGGCGAGGCAGGCCGCCGCGGCCAAGCTCGCGGCACCGGTTTTTCCTCCGTTGCCGGGGAACCCCGCGGACGCCCAGGCGAAAGCGCAGGCAGAAGCTCTCGACCGTGCGCGGCGCGAGGCGGACGAGCGGCAGCGCAAGGAGGCCGATGAGAAGGCCAGGCGCGAAGCGGAGGTTCGAGCCCGGCTGGAGATCGAGCAAGCCGTCAAGCGCGAGGCCGAGGAGCGCGCGCGCAAGGAGATCTCCGAAAAGAACAAGCGGGAAGACGAGGAGAAGGCGAGGCGCGAAGGCGAAGCGCGCGCCAGGATCGACGCCGAAGTGCGCGCCAAGCGCGAGGCCGAGGAACGCACCCGGCGTGAAATGGAGGAGCGCGCGCGCAGGGAGATAGAGGAACGGATGCGCCGGGAAGAGGCGGAGCGTCTCCGGCGCGAGGAAGAAGAGCGCGCGCGCAGGGAGGCCGACCGCCAGGCCCGCATCGAGGCCGAGGCGCATGCGCGGGTCGAAGCGGAGCTGCGCGCCAAGCGCGAGGCCGAGGAGCGTGCGCGCCGGGCGGAAGAGGAGCACCGACAGCAGCA
>DASSJA010000372.1:0-3332 GCA_035691445.1 Burkholderiales bacterium
TTCCACGTAGAGCGCGGCGATGGTGCGCACCGCGTGCCCGCGCGCGGGGAGCTGTCCGGCGATGCGGCCCGCGTAGTCGAGCGGGCCTTCGACGCTCGCGCGGGAGATGCCCGCGCGGGCGAGCTTGGCGCAGAAGCGCAGCCAGGCGCGCTGCACCGCGTCCTCGCGCCGGATGCTTCGAAGCAGCCAAAGCGCGGTGAGCAGCAGCACGCAGGCCAACGTCCAGAACAGCATCACGGTCATCGTTTGCCAGCTCGGCTCCCGCACACCGAGCCGCGAAAGCATTTCGCGCTGGCGGTCGGGGTTGTATCCGAGCACCCACTGGTTCCACTGGTTCGAGAGTGCCTCCCAGTCGTTGCGCAGGCTCTTCAGCCAATCGAGCCTGGTGCGCATGAACAGCGGCAGCGACGCGCCCGCAGGGGCGGCCGCGGTGATGCCCTGCTCGACGCGGATCGGAACGGCCGCGGCGGTGGGATCGACCCGGGTCCACCCGTTGCCGTCCAGCCACACCTCCGCCCACGCGTGAGCGTCGGCTTGGCGCACCACCATGTAGCCGTCCACCGGATTGGTGTCCCCGCCCTGGTATCCGGTGACCACGCGGGCGGGCACGCCGGCAGCGCGCATCAGGAATACGAAGCTCGAGGCGAAGTGCTCGCAGAATCCCTGCCTGGTGTCGAACAGGAATTCGTCCACCGAGTTGGCGCCGAGCTTGGGGGGATCCAGCGTATATTCGAAGCGGTTGCCGCGGAAGAATTCGATGGCGCGGCGCACGATCGCCGGGGCGTCGGGGAGCGAGTCGCGCCACTCCCGCGCGAGCGCGCGCGCTCGCGGATCAACGTCGCGGGGCAGCCTCAGAGCCAGCGCGAGATCCTCGGGGCGCGCACCGCTGCGCGCCTCGTATTGAGGGTACGAACGCATCTCATAGCGGATTCGGCTGCGGATGGGCCTCAACGAAATCGGAAGATACTCGGAGGTCATGCGTGCCGTCTGCGGGATGCGGGACGGCATCTCGAGCGCGAACATCCAGCTGCGGTTATGCGGCTCCAGCGTCACCTCGTAATCGACCGGCGTACCGCCCACCTCGATGCTCATGTTGCGGCGCAGCTGCGGCAGACCCATCGTCCACGTATAGCCGTCGAAGTCCGTAAGCACCGGCCCGCGCCAGTAGAGCCGGTTGCGCGGAGGGGTCGCCCCCTCGAATTTGACGCGGAAGGCGATCGCGTCGGAGAGCGACAGCGCGCTGATCGCGCCCGGGGACATCCTGTCGGACAGTCCCGTGACGCCGGTGTAGGCGTCCTGGGGCACCCCCCAGAGGGGTCCTTGCACGCGCGGGAAGAGAAAAAACAGCAGCAGCATCACGGGGCCTGCCTGGGCGAGCATGCGGCCAGCCGTCTTGAAATTGGAAACGACGGATCGCTGCGGCGCGCTGAATCCGACGAGCGCGGTCGTGGTGATCAGCACCGTGAGCAACATCAGACCGGCGGTCGGGATGGACTGGGAATAGAAGAAATTGGCCAGAGCGACGAAGTAGACCAGAAAAGCCACGACGAAGGTATCCCTTCGTGCGCGCGTCTCGAGCAGCTTTAGAAACAGCAACATCACCAGCAGCGTCACTCCGGGATCGCGCCCCACGATCGTGCGATAGGAGAAGAAAACGCCGAGGCCGCACGCGAGAGCGAGCGCGACGAGCTGCCAGCGTTCGGGCAGGAGGTTCCCCCGGATCAAGACGAAGGCGCTCCACAGGAGCAGCGCCGCCGCGGCGAGGCTCACCCAAACCGGCAGCCAGACGGTGTACGGAGCCACCGTGAGGGCGGCGGCGGCGATCAATCCCAGGAAGGGCAGCCGCGGCAGGGTCTCGCTTGCTCTGGCGTCAGCCATGATAGAGGGCCAGCTCCTTCAGGCACCGCTCGCGATGGGGGAAGCCTTCGCCGAGGGGTACGGTCACCCCCGGCAGCTTGATCCCGTAGTGCAGGCCCTGGTCCTCGGCAAGAAGCACCCAGCGCGCGATGCGCGACAGCCGTGCTTCGACGCGCATGTCCTCGGGCAGACGGAACCAGTCGAACCAGAGCTCCGATGAGGCGCGCCCCGAGAAGAGCTTGGTGAGCAGGACCTCGCTTCGCGCCGAGGCTTTCCAGGCGACGTGGCGAGGAGAATCGCTCGCCTGGTAGGGACGCAGGCCCGAGAAATCGTCGGTGCCCGCTCCGGTCGAGGCCGCGTCCCCGGTTTCCGAATCGGAGTCCGGAAAGGGCAGAGGAGCGGTGTCGGGCCGCGGATAGACCAGCGCGCGCATGTCGGGTTGCACGTAACTCCAGGCACGCATCAGGCCGAGAGGAAACCGGGTGACGACCGTGACGCGCTCGAGCTGCAGCCAGCCCCGCCTCCCGGTCTTTATCGCGAGCTCTGCCGAGCCGTGCCGGTGCGCCGGGACGTCGCAGCTCGCCTTGGCCGACGCGCAGACGAGATCGATCGAGTATCGGTCGAAGCCGCTCCTGTTCTCGAAAACGATCTGGAACTGCGCGGTGTCGCCCGCAAAAACGGGCGACGCGCGACCGCCGCTCACGTACAGGTGCGCGAGGTTCCGGAACGTATGCAGGATCGAAACGATCCCGAGGCCGGCGAGCAGGAAGGTGAGCACGTAGCCGAGCGAGAGGTTGTAGTTGATCGAGCCGATCAGCATCAGGATCAGAGCCGCTCCGAAGACGAGGCCGTGACGCGTGGGCAGAATGTAGACGCGGTTCTGGCGGAGAAACACCACGCCCGGCTCCGGGCCGCGCCGCTTGAAAAACCACTGGTAGAAATTATAGGCCTGCGAGTACTGGAGCACCCTGTCGAGCTTCACGGCGCATCTCAGGGAATGGGCACAGCGGAAATGAGGCCCGCCGCCTTTTCGACGCTCGAGGCGCGGACACCGTCGTGCACGGGCCGCAGGCGATGACCGGCTACGCCGGGCAGTACCGCCTGCACGTCCTCGGGCACGATCTTGTCTCGGCCTTCGAGAAACGCCCAGGCGCGGGACGCGTACAGCAGCGCGAGCGCTGCGCGCGGAGACAGGCCCGTCGCGTATTCGGGCGAGCGCCGCGAGTGCTCGACGAGCTCCTGAACGTAATCGAGAAGCGGGGCCGCGGCGTGCACCGTCTTCACCGCCCCCTGCAGATCCATCAGGTCGCCCGGTCCGAGGCAGGCGTCCAGGCCGGCGATCATGTCGCGGCGATCCGCGCCCTGGAGCAAGGTGCGCTCGGCCTCGCGGTCCGGGTAGCCGAGGTCGATGCGCATGAGAAACCGGTCGAGCTGCGATTCGGGCAGGGGAAACGTGCCCACCAGGTGGGAGGGGT
>DASSJA010000373.1:0-2135 GCA_035691445.1 Burkholderiales bacterium
CCGGCCTCGGTTTCTACGCCTACATGCGCTTCCACATCGACAGCATGAAGTACCGGCGCTGGAACATGGATCCCGCGGTCGCCGCCGAATGCCCGCCGATCGTCCATCCAGAGGATGCGGCCTCGATTGGCCAGCCCATCCCGCCGCAAACTCCACCCGTCGCACCGGCGCAGGCCCCTGCTAGTCCAACGCCCGGCAATCCCCCGCCTCCGCAACTGCTCCAAACGCCCTCATCAAAACCTTGAGTTTGGGGTTGTGTTGCCGATGTGCAACACCATATCGACCCCAGGAAAGAGGGGTAAGACTCGATGGATTTTGAAAAGCTGACCGACCGTGCACGTGGTTTCCTGCAGGCGGCTCAGACAATTGCCGTGCGCGAGAACAACCAGCGGATCGCGCCCGCGCATTTGCTGAAGGCGCTGCTGGACGACGAGCAGGGCATGGCGGCGGGACTGATCCAGGCCGCCGGCGGCGAGGCCAAGACAGCCAAGCGCGAGGTCGACCAGCTGGTCGCGAAGATCCCGACCGTCACCGGCAGCGGCGCCAGCCAGGCGCCCGCAATGGACGGAGATACCATCCGCATCCTCGACCAGGCCGAGCAGGTCGCCAAGAAGGCCGGCGACACCTACGTGACCGTCGAGCGCATCCTGCTGGCGATGGCGCTGGCCAAGGGCACCGACGTTGGCAATGCGCTGGCGAAGGCAGGCGTTACTCCGCAGAACCTCAATGCCGCGATCGAGCAGCTGCGCGGCGGGCGCACCGCCGACACGCAAGGCGCGGAGGACCGCTACGACGCGCTGAAGAAATATGCGCGCGACCTCACCGAGGCGGCGCGCGAAGGCAAACTCGATCCGGTCATAGGGCGCGACGAGGAAATCCGCCGCACCATCCAGGTGCTCGCCCGCCGGACCAAGAACAACCCGGTCCTGATTGGCGAGCCGGGCGTCGGCAAGACCGCGATCGTCGAGGGCCTGGCGCTCCGCATCACCAACGGCGATGTGCCCGACGGAATCAAGGACAAGCGACTGCTCGCGCTCGACATGGGTGCGCTTATTGCGGGCGCGAAATATCGCGGCGAGTTTGAGGAGCGGCTGAAGGGCGTGCTCGACGAAGTTCGCCAGGCCGAGGGCGACATCATCCTGTTCATCGACGAGATGCACACGCTCGTCGGCGCCGGAAAGGCCGAAGGCGCGATGGACGCGGGCAATCTGCTGAAGCCGGCGCTCGCCCGCGGCGAGCTTCACTGCATCGGCGCGGCCACACTCGACGAGTATCGGAAATATATCGAGAAGGACGCAGCGCTGGAGCGGCGCTTCCAGCCCGTATTCGTCGGCGAGCCGAGCGTTGCCGACACCATCTCGATCCTGCGCGGGCTCAAAGAGAAATACGAACTCCACCACGGCGTTCGGATCACTGACGGCGCGATCGTCGCCGCGGCAACACTCAGCAACCGCTACATCACTGACCGCTTCCTGCCGGACAAGGCGATCGACCTGATGGACGAAGCGGCCAGCCGCATCCGAATGGAAGTCGAATCCAAGCCCGAGGAAATCGAGAATCTCGACCGGCGGATCATCCAACTCAAAATCGAACGCGAAGCGCTGAAGAAAGAGCAGGACAAGGCCTCGAAGGACCGGCTCGGTAAGCTCGAGGAGGAGCTTGCGAACCTCGAGCAGCAATCGGCGGAGCTGACGCAGCGTTGGCAGGCGGAAAAGGAAAAGATCGCCGGCGAGGCGAAGATCAAGGAGCAGCTCGATGCCTCGCGGCTGGAGTTGGAGCAGGCGCAGCGGGGCGGCGATTTGGCCAAGGCCGGCGAGCTTCAATACGGCCGCATCCCGCAGCTGGAGAAGCAGCTCGCGGACGCCCAGGCCGCGTCACAGGGCGCGATGCTGCGCGAGGAAGTGACCGACCAGGACATCGCGGGCGTGGTCAGCCGCTGGACCGGAATCCCGGTGGAGCGGATGATGGAAGGCGAGCGCGAGAAGCTGCTCAACATGGAGAGCGCAATCGGCGCTCGGGTGATAGGGCAGGAGGATGCGGTAAAGGCCGTCTCCGCTGCCGTCCGTCGTGCCCGCGCGGGTCTCCAGGACCCCAACCGTCCGCTGGGCTCGTTCCTCTTCCTCGGCCCCACTGGG
>DASSJA010000374.1:0-7345 GCA_035691445.1 Burkholderiales bacterium
GTTGCGCAAGGATTTTCCCTTCGACCCCTTGCGCGACTTCACGCACATCGCGCTCTTCGGCGGGCCGCCGGGCGTGCTCGTGATCAATCCTTCGCTTCCCGCGAAGGATCTCAAGCAATTCATCGCCTACGCGAAATCCGAGAACGGCAAGCTCGCCTACGGCTCGCCGGGCAACGGCACACAGGGGCATCTGATCGCCGAGCAACTGAAGCAGGTGACGGGGATCCAGATGACCCATGTTCCCTACAAGGGCGCGAGCCTCGCCGTTTCCGATCTCATCGCGGGCCACGTCACGGTGACGTCGACCACGCTCACCACCGCGGCGGCGCAAATCAGGGCGGGCAGGGCCCGCGCGCTCGCGGTGACCTCGCTGAAACGCGTTCCCGATTTCCCAGAGATTCCGACCTTCGCCGAGCTGGGCTATCCGGACCTGACGGCGGCGATCTGGTTCTCGCTTTCCGGGCCGGCGGGAATGCCGCCGGAGATCGTGAGCCGCCTGAACGCCGAGGTGCGGCGCATCCTGCAGCTTCCCGACGTTCGCGCGCGGCTCCGCCCCGAAGGCATCGAGCCCGGCGATCTCGACCCGCAGGAGTTCACCGCGTTCGTGGCCGCCGAGCTCAAGCGCTGGGCACCCATCGTGCGCGCGACCGGGGTCCGGGTCGACTAGAGGAAGCGAACCGTGCTGACGCAGGAACAAAACGAGCAACTCACGCGTACCGACCGCGGCACCCTGATGGGCGATCTTTTCCGGCGCTACTGGATCCCGGCGCTGCACGCCTGGGAGATCGCCGAGCGCGACTGCGCTCCCGTTCGCGTGCAGATCATGGGCGAGAAGCTGGTCGCCTTCCGCGACAGCGAGGGGCGCGTAGGCGTGATCGACGAGTTCTGCGCGCATCGCGGCGTGTCGCTGTGGTTCGGCAGGAACGAGGAGTGCGGCCTGCGCTGCCCGTATCACGGCTGGAAATACGACGTCACCGGGCAGTGCGTGGACCTGCCCTCGGAACCCGAGGAATCGGGGATGAAGCAGGGGATCAAGCTCAAGTCCTATCCCGCGATCGAGCGGGGGGACGTCATATGGATCTACATGGGGCCGCCCGAGCTGAAGCCCGCGCCGCCCGAGCACGAGTGGGCGATGGTATCTCCGGACAGGCGCTTCGTGTCGAAGCGCCTGCAGGAATCGAACTATCTCCAGGCGATCGAGGGCGGCATCGATTCGAGCCACGTTTCCTTTCTGCACTCGGGCGAGCTCGAGACCGATCCGCTGTTCAAGGGCAGCAAGGCCAATCGCTACAATCTCGAGGATCGCATGCCCGTCTTCGAGGTCGTGGATTTCGACGGCGGCCTCCTGATCGGCGCGCGGCGCAAGGCCGAGCACGGCAAATACTACTGGCGCATCACCCCCTGGATCATGCCCTGGCACACCATCATCCCGCCGCGCGCAGGACATCCCCTCGGCGCACATGTCTGGGTGCCGATCGACGACTGGCATTGCTGGGCCTGGAGCATCAACTATCACCCCAACCGGGCGCTGAGCGCCGCGGAGCGGAAGGCGATGAAGGAAGGGGCAGGCATCCACGTCAAATACGCGCCCGGCACCTTTATCCCGCTCGCGAACAAGACCAACGACTACCTGATCGACCGCGCGACCCAGAAGCGCGGCCGCTCCTACAGCGGCGTCGAGGGTATAGCCATGCAGGATGCGTCGCTCCAGGAGTCGATGGGGCCGATCCAGGACCGCACGCGCGAGCACCTGTGCCTCACCGACAAGGGTATCGTCGCGACACGCAGCCGGCTCTTGCGTGCGGCGAAAGCCAACCGGGAAGGAAAGCCCATTCCCGCGCTCGACCCGGCCATGCAGCGCGTGCGCAGCTGCTCCATCGAATTGCCGGTAGGCCAGCACTACAAGGACGGCGCGAAGCACGGCCTGTTTCCCGAGCTCGACACCGATCCGGTGACGGTGTAGTCGACGAGTTTCCGCCTGTCCAAGCTCCAGCTCTCTCTCGCCTGTTGGGACTACGAGAGGACCCGCGCGCTCGCCGACGGCAGCGTGCGCGCCGAGGGAATCGACCTCGTCTACAACAACCTGTTCGTCGAGGAGACCTTCTTCCGCATGCTGCGCAACCGCGAGTTCGACATCGCGGAAATGTCGCTGTCGTCCTACTGCGTTTCGCTCATGCGGGAGCATCCGCTTTTCGTCGCGATCCCGGTGTTTCCTTCCCGCTTCTTCCGGCACTCGTGCATTTTCGTCTCGGCGAAGTCCGGCGTTCGCGAACCGAAGGACCTCGCGGGCAAACGCATAGGCGTGCCCGAGTACCAGATGACCGCGCCCGTCTGGATACGCGGCGTCCTCCAGGACGAGTACGGCGTCGACCCCGCGAACTGCGACTACCGGACGGGCGGCGAGGAGGAGCCGGGGCGCGACGAGAAGCTCTCTCTCGACCTGCCGGCGAAGTTCAAGGTGACGCCGATCGGGCCGGGCCAGACGCTTGCGGCGATGATCGAGGACGGGCAGCTCGACGCCATGCACACGGCGCGCGCGCCCTCGACCTTCCGCACCCAACCGGGCAGGGTGAGGCGCCTGTTCGAGAATTTCGTCGAGGTCGAGAAGGCCTACTATCGCAAGACGAAGATATTTCCCATCATGCACACGGTCGTGATCCGCCGGGACCTCTACGAAACGAACCGCTGGGTCGCCCAGTCGCTTCTCAAGGCCTTCACGCAGGCGCAGCGCAAGACCTACGAATACCTGAACACCAGCATGGCGCTCACCACGATGCTGCCGTGGCAGGCGGCGCACGTGGAGGAGGCTCGGGCGCTGCTGGGCGAGGACTGGTGGCCTTACGGCCTGGAGCCGAACCGCCACGTCCTGGACACCTTTCTGCGCTACCACCACGAGCAGGGGCTCTCGAAGCGCAGGCTCACGCCGGAGGAGTTGTTCGCGCCGGAGACGCTGCAGTCCTTCCGTGTGTGATTCGCGCAGGCGACAGCTTCCTGAAAGTTTTCTCCGAATGTAACACGCGGTGGCGCGCGCCGAAGCCGGTCAACCGCCGTCTGGCAGGAGCGTTTCGATTTCGGAACCGCTCACGCAAGTCGCGGGAGGGTCTGGGCGCCGCGGCGATTTCTCTCGGGGGATTCGAACATGAATGAGCTACGGAATCTTGGAAGCGGACGCAGGCTCCCGCACCTGCTGGCGGCGCTCGTCCTTGCCGCGCTTGGCCTGTCGGCCTGCAAGCCCTCGGACATGGACATGGGCACGGTCGAAATCGGCCTGACCGACGCGGCCGGCGATTTCCTCAGCTACACGGTCGATGTCACCTCCCTGAGGCTCACCAAGGCCGACGGCACGGTCGTCGAGACCCTGCCGCAGAGGACGCGCGTCGATTTCGCGCAAGTCGTCGACCTCGCGGAATTCGTGACCGGCGCCTCGATCCCGTCGGGCAACTATGTCGGCGCTGCGCTCAATCTCGACTACACTCACGCCGACATCGAGGTGGACGACGGCAGCGGCGCTCCGGTGCAGGCCGCCAGCATCGTCGATGCGCAGAACAATCCCGTCACCGCGCTCACGGTGAACGTCAGGCTGGACAACGCGCGGCGGCTCGCCATCCTGCCCCTCGCTCCCGCGGTTCTCGATCTGGACTTCGATCTGGCCGCGTCGAACCAGGTCGACATGAGCAACCCGGCGAGTCCGGTGGTGACCGTCAGTCCCCTGCTGATGGCCGATGTGAATCCGGACTCGACCAAGCCGCACCGCATTCGGGGTCCGCTCCTCAACGTCAACGTCGCCGGCGGGACATTCATGCTCGCTCTTCGGCCCTTCAACCTGCTCCAGGGTGACCACGGCCGGGTGACTTTCCTCGCCGACGCCAGCACGACCTACGAGATCAATCAGACGCCTTTCGTGGGCGCCGCCGGCCTGACGGCGCTGTCCCAGCTGACGCCGCTCACCGCGACGGTGGCGATCGGGACGCTGGTTCCCGGCACGCGCCAGTTCCTCGCGACCGAGGTATTCGCCGGCTCGAGCGTATCGTTCGGGACGAGAGACGTTCTCACCGGCAACGTGATCGCCCGCAGCGGAAACACTCTCACGGTGAAAGGCGCCGCGCTGGTGCGCAAGGACGGGACCCTGTTGTTCCGCGACACGGTGTCCGTGTCCGTCGCGGGGACGACCAAAGTCGTCGGCGAAGGGCAGATGGCGACTCACAACATCGGCGACATCTCCGTCGGGCAACGGGTGAGCGTTTTCGGGACATTGGGCGCGCTCGGCGCGATGGACGCGAGCTCGGGCCTGGTGCGGCTGCTCGTCACGCAGCTGAACGGGGTCGCCAACAGCGCGGGGGGCGGGGTCGTCGCCATGACGCTCGCGAAGATCAACGGCCACCCGATCGCTTCGTTCAATTTCGCCGGTTCCGGCACGCCCGGCAACGACGCCAACCCGAATTCGTACGTCGTCGCCACCGGATCGCTTCCTCTGGCGGGCATCGTCAACGGCACGCCCTTGAGGGTGCGCGGTTTCGTGCAGCCCTTCGGCCAGGCGACCGCCGGCGACGACTTCAACGCCGTTACGCTGATCGACGTGACCGGCGCCCCGGCCACGCTGGTGGTCGGGTGGCCCTCGCTCGAGCCGGCGCCTTTCGACACCTTTACGCAGATCAGCATGCGCGTGAACTTGACCAACGCCGGCTTTCTGCACGACGTGATCCGCGAAGGCGTCGACACGCGCCTGCTGACGACCGACACACCCACCGTGCGCGCGGCCAATCCCGCTCGCGGCCTGTTCGTGATCGGGATCGACGGTGCCGTGCAGGTCTATACGCAGTTCGGCGCCTACCAACAGGCGCTCCAGGCCGATCTCGGCGCGGGGCGCAAAGCGCGAAGCTTCGTCGCATCGGGCGTGCCCTACGACGACGGCACCAAAACCCTGACCGCGGGCACGATGGCCGCGGTATTGCACTGATTCCGGCCGGGTGCCTTGCCCGCGCCGGAACCGGTCAATCGACCCTGATTCCCGCCTCCCGGATCACCCGCGCGTAGCGGCGCACCTCGGCCGCGAGAAATGCGCCGAACTCCTCGGGCGTGCTCGCGTAAGGCTCGAATCCGAGGCCGGTCAGCCGTTCGCGCAGATCGCTCGAGGCGAGCGCCCGGCCCATGGAAGCGTTGATGAACGCGACGGTGGCCGGCGGCGTACCGGCCGGCGCGATGAAGCCGGCGACGCTGGGAATCTCCACGCCGGCAACTCCCGCTTCGCCCAGCGTCGGCACGCCCGGCACGAGCGGGGAGGGGCGCGCGGTGGTGACGGCCAGGGCCCTGAGCCTGCCGCTTCGCACCAGCGGCATGACGGCGATGTCCGCGAACGCGAGATCGACTTCGCCGCCGACCAGGGCGACGATCGCCGGCTGCATGCCCTTGAAGGGAACGTGCACCATCCGGATATCCGCGGCGCGCGCGAACATCTCCGCCGCGAGGTGGGGCGAGGTGCCGTTTCCCGAGGAGGCGTAGTTGAGCGCTCCCGGCCTGGCTCTTGCGAGCCCGACCAGCTCGTGCACGCTGCTCACCTTGACGCCGGGATTCACGACGAGGATGAACGGCGAGAGCGCAATGGTCCCGAGCGGAGCGAAGCTCTTCACCGCGTCGTAGCTCAGATTGCGATACAGGTTCGCCGAAGCCGCGTGCGAAATCGCGCCGCAGAAGTAGAGCGTATAGCCGTCGGGCGGGCTGGCCGCGACGTAGGCCGCCGCGATGGTGGTGCCGGCGCCGGGCTTGTGCTCGAGGATCACGGGCTGGCCCCATAGTCCCGAGAGCTTGTCCGCCATGGTCCGGGACGCGGCGTCGGCCGACCCGCCCGGGGGGAAAGGCACGATGACGCGCACCGTCTTGGCCGGATAGCCTTGCGCGAACGAGCCCGCGGCGAACACCGCCGAGGCCGCGAGCACAAGCAGCGAGCGAAACGGGTGGGACGCCATGGCGACTCCATTGTATATTCCCAACCCTGTCCATGGAGGAAATACAGATGACGAAGCCATGCCGGCGGACGCTCGTATTCGCCGCCGTTTTCGCGGCCGCGCTCGGGCGGCCGGCCGCAGCGCAGGAGCCGATCAGGCTCGGCGAGCTGAACAGCTACAAGGTATTCGCGGCGTTTCTCGAACCCTACCGCAAGGGCTGGCAACTGGCGCTCGAGGAGGTGAACGCGTCGGGCGGGGTTCTCGGGCGCAGGATCGAGATCGTCTCGCGCGACGACAACGGCAACCCGGGTGACGCCGTGCGGGTGGCCGAGGAGCTGCTCACGCGAGAAAAGGTCAGCTTCATCATGGGCACGTTCGCGTCGAACGTGGGGCTCGCCGTCGCGGACCTCGCGAAGCAGAAGAAGGTCCTCTTTCTCGCAGCCGAGCCGCTCACCGACAAGATCGTGTGGGAGAGCGGCAACCGGTATACCTTCCGCCTGCGGCCCTCCACCTATATGCAAGCCGCCATGCTCGTTCCAGACGCGGCGAGGCTCGGGAAAAAGCGCTGGGCTATCGTCTATCCCAACTACGAATATGGCCAATCCGCGACGCGGGTTTTCAAGGAGCTGCTGAAGAAAGCGCGACCCGACGTCGAGTTCGTCGCCGAGCAGGCAACGCCGCTCGGCAAGATCGACGCCGGCTCGGTCGTTCAGGCGCTTGCTGACGCCAGGCCCGACGCGATCTTCTCCTCGCTCTTCGCCGGCGATCTCGCGCGCTTCGTGCGCGAGGGAAACATCCGGGGCTTCTTCAAGGGGCGCGCGGTGTTCGACTTGCTGGGCGGTGAGCCCGAGTATCTCGATCCGTTGAAAGACGAGGCGCCGAACGGCTGGTACGTCACCGGCTACCCCTGGTACGGAATCCATACGCCCGAGCACGACAAGTTCCTCGCCGCGTACCGCAAGCGCTGGAACGACTATCCGCGCGCCGGATCGGTCGTCGGCTTCGCGACCGTCATGACGGCGGCCGCTGCGATCCGCAAGGCCGGAAGCCTGGATACCGGGAAGCTCGTCGCGGCGATGGAAGGTCTGCGGGTGGATACGCCCTTCGGCAACATCGTTTTCCGCGCGCTCGACCATCAGTCGACCCTGGGCGCCTACGTGGGCCTCACCGGGCTCAAGGACGGCAAAGGCGTGATGACCTCGTTCAGGTACGAGGACGGCGAGAAATTCCTGCCGCCCGACGCGGAGGTGAGGAAGCTCCGTCCTCCGGAGTAGGCATGTCCTCGATGGTCATCCAGCTCCTGAACGGGCTGGCAAGCGCCTCCACACTGTTCCTGGTCGCGGCCGGGTTGTCGCTCATCTTCGGCGTGACGCGCATCGTGAACTTCGCGCACGGTTCGCTCG
>DASSJA010000375.1:0-6215 GCA_035691445.1 Burkholderiales bacterium
ATGATCGTGCTCATCGACCGCGCGACCATGCGCTTCGTCGACGTCAACGAGACGGCGTGCAGGCTGCTCGGCTACTCGCGCGCCGAGCTGCTGCAGAAGGGGCCCCAGGACGTGCTCCCGGTCAGCCGCGAAGACCTGGCGCGCAGCTACGACGAGCTCATCGCGCGTCCGGGCGGCGAGCCCGACGCGTCCCTGGGAGGGATGAAGAGTCACTACCTGAGCAAGGACGGCTCGCCCCTGCCGTTCGAGTCCACCCGTCACGTGCTGCGCTCCGGGGACTCGTACATCATCGCCGCCATCTCGCGCGACATCCGGGCGCGGCTCGCCATCGAGGAGAAGGTCGCCTATCTCGCGCAGTTCGACGCGCTGACCGGGCTGCCCAACCGCAACCTCTTCCAGGACCGGCTGGCGCAGGCGATGGCGCTCGCGAGCCGCAACGACTGGCCGATGGCGGTCCTGTTCATCGATCTGGACCGCTTCAAGCTGGTCAACGACACGCAGGGGCACGGCGCGGGCGACAAGCTGCTCAAGGAGGCGGCCGAGCGCCTCCGGAGCTGCATCCGCTCCAGCGACACGGTGGGACGGCTGGGCGGGGACGAGGTCGCCGCGATCCTCTCCGAGCTCGGCAAGCCCGCGGACGCGGGGCGGGTGGCGCAGAAGATCGTCGAGCTCTTCAGGCGGCCCTTCGACCTCGAGGGAAAGGAAACCTACGTTTCCGCGAGCATCGGCGTCACCCTGTATCCGGCCGACAGCGACAACGCCGAGGCGCTCGTCATGAACGCGGACACGGCGATGTACCGGGCGAAGGAGCAGGGGAGAAACAACTACCAGTACTTCACGCGGGACATGAACGAGCGCGCCCGCCAGCGCGTGCAGCTCGAGGTCGCGCTGCGCGGCGCCCTGGAGCGCGAGGAGTTCCGGCTGTTCTATCAGCCCAAGGCCCATCTCGTCACCGGGAAGATCTGCGGATTCGAGGCGCTGCTGCGCTGGCAGCACCCGGAGAAGGGGATGGTCCTCCCGGGGGAATTCATTCCCGTCCTCGAGGAAACCGGCCTGATCGTCCAGGTCGGCGAATGGGTCCTGCGCACGGCCTGCGCCCAGATCAAGGCGTGGCAGAAGGCCGGCCTGAAGGTGCCCCCGATCGCGGTGAACCTGTCGGCGCGTCAGTTCGAGCAGAAGAATCTGAAGGACGCGGTGCACGACATCCTGAGCGAAGCGAAAGTCGACCCGGCGCTCATCGAATTCGAGATCACCGAGTCCCTGCTGATGCACGACCCGGAAGGCGCCGCGCGCATGCTGCACAGCCTCAAGGAATCGGGGGTGAGGCTGTCGATGGACGATTTCGGCACCGGCTACTCGAGCCTGGGCTACCTCAAGCGCTTTCCCATCGACACGCTGAAAATCGACCGCACCTTCGTGCGCGACATCTCGACCGACGCCGACGACGCGACCCTCACCCGGGCGATCATCCACCTCGCGCAGGACTTGAGGCTCAAGGTCGTCGCCGAGGGCGTCGAGACCGAGGCCCAGCTCGCCTTTCTCCGCTCGAACGGCTGCGACGAGATGCAGGGCTACCTCTTCGCCAAGCCGACCAGCACCGAGGAGTGCGCGCAGATGCTCCGCGAAGGCAGGAAGCTCGCGATCTCCCGCGCCGGACGCAAGGCCGGGACGCAGCTCAGGCGCGTCTAGGCGCCCGCGTCAGCGCGCGAGGACTTTGCGCCAGGGCTTCCAGTAGTAGCTCTTCCAGCCCTTGTTGACGCCGTTGTAGTCGTGGTCCGGCACGTTGACGTGCACCAGATCGACGCGCCCGTTCCTGCCCTTGGGCGTGAAGCGCATGATCAGCGTCGAATCGTGGTCGCCTTTCCTGAACGCGGTGGAGCGCCACGATTGCACGATGAGCCGGCCCGGTACGGTCTGCAGCATCCTGCCCCGCAGCGCCCCGCCGAAGGCGCTGAAGCTCGATCCCGGGCGCGAGCCGATCTTGACTTTTCCTCCGGTGATCGCGCCGTGGGCCCGGGGGCTCAGGTACATCGCGTAGAGCTGCCTGGCGGGGGCGGGCAAGGTGACCGACTGCTTAACGATCTTGGGCATGGGGTTCTATTCCTGTCGGGATCGGAGAGGGCTGATACTTAACCTAAGGGTAAAGTATTCGGGTAACCCGCCCGCGTGTCAAGACCTTCGCCGGGCCGCGCTCACGGCTTGATCCGCCCGCGCACCTGCTCGATCACCGGAGCCGGGAAAAACCCCGATCCGAAGCCGTCGAGAAACGCCTTGCGGTCGGCGGCCGAAGCCGAATTGAGCGCGTCGACCATGCCGTCGGCGAGCTGACTCAGCTCCTCGGGCGAGGCCGCGGCCATGCGCTCCTTCGCCTGACGGGCTGCCGGCAACACCATGTTCTTGATCATTGCGCCCGCGCCGCCGAGGGAATCCCCGGCCCCGGGCGGTGCATAGGTGATGCAGTCCTTGGCCTCATCGCGCATCGTGCCGGTGAGCAATCCGATCTCGGCCATCTCGTCGAACACCGCCTTGGTTTCGTCGCGCGACAGCGGCTGGGCCATCGTGCTCCGCAGCTGGGCCATGGCGTTCTGCATCATCGCCTGCTGCTCGGGCGACATCGCGCCCTGCTGCTGCATCATCTCCATCGCCTTCTGCATCGCCGCGGGGTCCATCGCGCCCGTGCCCGCAAGCGTGCCCGCCGGCCCTGCCGGGCGTGCTGCCGCGCCGGCGAGAGAGGGTCCCCGCATGCCGGCCGTGGTGCGAGCCGCGCTTCCCGCGCCCGCGGCGGCAGCGAGCCCCGCAATCGCGGAGCCTTTGCAGCCCATTCCCGCGAGAGCGCCGATGAGCTGGTTCTTGACCGAGCCGAACACGACGTTCTGGAGGATTTGCTTCCCCAGCGAGGCGACCATGGTCACCTGGGCGCAGGTCGCGGCGGAAAAGGCGAGACAGGCGAGGAAGAGGGCTGTGCGGCGCATGGCTGCTCCCGGATTGCGCGGAGATGCGGCGAAGCTTATACGATAATGCGTCCTGGAGCCGCGGAGGTGCAATGGCAGCCGGTCGTCTGATTTCACCAGGAGAGACATGAGCGATCCGGACCCGGTCGCCCTTGCGAAAACGCTTCTGCGTTTCGACACGATCAATCCGCCGGGGCAGGAGCGCGAGTGCGCGCGCCACGCCGGCGCGCTGCTCGAGCAATGGGGGTTTCGCGTCGATTTTCACGAGTACGCGGAGGGCCGCACCAGCGTCGTCGCGCGCGCGGGCGGCTCGAGCTCGAAGCCGCCGCTGTGCCTCACGGGTCACCTCGATACGGTCGCGCTGGGCGTGTCGCCCTGGACGCGCGATCCTTTCGCCGGGGAGACCGACGGTGACCGCCTCTACGGCCGCGGCTCCTCCGACATGAAGGCGGGCGTCGCCGCGATCCTGCTCGCGGCGCGCAGCCTGTCGAAGAAGCTCTCCGGCACCCCGGGCATCGTGCTCGTGCTCACCGCCGGGGAGGAGGGCGGCTGCATCGGCTCGGAGCACCTCGCGCGCACGCCGCTTCTCGGCAGGGCCGGCGCGATGATCGTGGGGGAGCCCACCTCGAACTATCCTTTCATCGGCCACAAGGGCTCGCTCAAGTTCCACGCGAAGTTCCGCGGCGTATCGGCGCACGGCTCGATGCCCGAGCTGGGCGTGAACGCCATCTACAAGGCGGCGAAAGCCGTGGCCCGGCTCGAGAGCTTCGACTTCGGAGTGAAACCGCACCCCGTGATGGGCGGGCCGACCCTGAACGTCGGGACTTTCGAGGGCGGCCAGGGAGTGAACATGGTGCCCGACGAAGCGAGCATCGGCGTGGACATCCGCACCGTTCCCGGGATGGATCACGCCGCGCTGCTCGCGCGGCTGAAAGGGGCGCTGGCGGAAGCCGATCTCGACGTGTTCTCGGACATGAACGCGGTGTGGACCGAGCCCGAGCAGGAATGGGTGCAGCGGGTATTCGAGATCAGCGGCAGGCACCTCGGGGCGCGGCCGCGCCCGAAGACCGCGACGTACAACACCGACGCGGGCAACCTCCTCAAGGTCTACGCCGGGGCGCCGACCGTGGTGCTCGGGCCGGGCGAGCCGCAGCTCGCGCACCAGACCGACGAGTACTGCAGCATGGAACGCATCGGGGAGTCGCTCGCCATCTACGAAGAACTGATCCGCGACTGGTGCGCACTCTGAAAATCACCTTCCGGGGCGCGGAGCGGATGGCCTAGAATTCCGGTATCGCTCCCCGGAGAAAGACCCGCAAATGATCCCCCAACGAGCATTCGTCGCCGCGGCATTCGCGCTCGCCGCGCCGCTGGCCGCCGCGCAGGAGTATCCCGCCCACGAGATCCGCTCGCTGTGCAACTACGCCCCGGGCTCCGGAGCCGACATCCTCGTGCGCTTCTACAGCGACCGCCTGTCCCGGCTCGCGGGCAAGCCCGTGATCGTCGAGAACCGGGTCGGCGCCAACGGCTCGCTCGCCACCGACGCGCTCGCCAAGTCCAGGCCGGACGGGTACACCGTGCTCATCACGCCGGCGAGCTCGACGATCGCCTCCGCGCCGTACCTGTTCAAGCGTCTGCCCTTCGATACCGAGCGCGACTTCGCCGCCGTGACCACGATCGCCTCGCTCTCCTTCGTGCTCCTGGTCGATGCCTCCGGGCCGATCCACTCGGTAGGCGAGCTGATCGCGAGCCTCAAGTCGAAGGCGAACAACGGCTTCTACGGCACGACCAACAACACCGGCGTCATCGCCGCGGAGCTGTTCAAGACCAAAGTCGGCCTCAACACGACCTACGTCCCGTACAAGCAGAATGCGCAGGCGCTCACCGATCTCCTCCTCGGGCAGCTCGACTTCCTGACGTTCGACGCGACCTGGGCGATCGGGCAGGCGAAAGGCGGGAAAGTGCGCATCCTCGCGGCGACGGCGACCAGGAGGTCGGTCGCGCTGCCCGAGGTGCCGACGCTCACCGAGCTCGGCTACGGCGGCAACGACGTCTCGCCCTGGTGGGGCGTGGTGGTCCCGGCGGGAACGCCGAAGCCCGTCGTCGACAAGCTCGCGTCCTGGTTCAACCAGATCACGGCCGCCGAGGACACCAGGAAGTTCCTCGCCAGCTCGGCGTTCGATCCGTTCCCGGGCTCTCCGGAGCAGATGCACGAGCTTCTGAAGAGCGACGCCGCGCGCTGGAAGCGCTACGTCGCGCTCGCGAAGATCGAGCCGCAGTAGACCGCGCAGTCCGCCCGATTGAAGAAGCTCTCCGCTTGGCTCGTCGGCGGGGCGGCGCCGTTCGTCATTCTGGGCCTGCCGCTCGCGCTGACGCTCTTCGCGACCGCCTATGCGGCGTTTCTCACCGGGGGAATGAGCGGGCACGCGCTGGCGGTTCTGGCCGTCGGCGCGGCGGTGAGCGCGGCGCTTTTCGCGATCGCGCGCGCGTGGCAGCGCGCCAGCCTGAGCGCCTTCAGCCGGCTCGACCAGGCTCAGGAGGCGCTCGCCCGGCACAACGATCGCGTGAGAATCCTGCACGCCATCGACCGCGCGATCGTCGCCGAGGCGTCCCCGGAGACGATCGCGGGCGGGACGATCGAGCCCTTGCGCGAGCTGCTCGGCGTGCCGCGCGCCATCGTCAACCTGTTCGACCTGGCGAAGGGCGAGGTGGAATGGCTGGCGGCGGCCGGCCGCCGCCGGACCCGCATCGGCCCGGGCGTGCGCTATTCGATCCGGCTGATGGGCGACGTCGAGGAGCTTGCCAAGGGCGAACCGCAGATCATCGATACCCATGCGCTTCCCGACGGTCCCGACAAGCAGGCGCTGCTCGCCTCCGGCGTCGAGCGGTACATGGCCGTGCCCATGATCGCCGGCGGCGAGCTGATCGGCGCGATCAGCTTCGGCGGGCCGCCGGCGCCGTTTCCGCGCGAGCAAGTCGCCATCGCCATGGAGGTGGCGACGCAGCTCGCCATCGTCATCATGCAGGCGCGGCTGCGCGAGCGCATCCAGCGCCACTCGGAGGAGCTCGAGCAGCGCGTGCTCGAGCGCACGCGGGAGCTCGAATCGTTCTCGTACTCCGTGTCCCACGATCTTCGCGGACCGCTCCGGAGCATCGACGGGTTCAGCCAGATGCTGCTCGAGGAGCATCAGGGAAAGCTGGACGAGCAGGGCAGGAGGCACCTCGCCCGGATTCGCGCCGCCACGCAGCGCATGGGCGAGCTGA
>DASSJA010000376.1:0-2159 GCA_035691445.1 Burkholderiales bacterium
CGCGCGCGCCTGGATGCGATTCTCGACAGGGCGGACGTCCGCGCCGAGCTGGAGCGTCATGGCGTGAACGCCGACGAGGCAAAAGCGCGCGTCAATGCGTTGAGCGACGACGAGGTCGAGCACCTCGCCGCGCGCTTCGACTCGCTCCCCGCGGGTGGGGACGTATTGGGGACCGCCCTCGTGCTCGGCTTCATCACTTTCGTCGTTCTTCTGATTACGGACATTCTGGGCTTCACCAAGGTTTTCAGCTTTACCCGGCCGGCCAAGTGATCCTCCCCTCTCGACCGCGCCGGTGTGCCCGCCGCCTAACGGCGGCGGGCATCTTTCTCTCAGCGCTTGCAGGCTGCGCCACCCCGCAGCTGCAGGCGCTGGTCGCGCCCGATTCCACCGCCCTCCCGCGGCGAGCCGAATTGGATACGGTTCCGTTTTACGCGCAGGAGCAGTATCAGTGCGGCCCGGCCGCTCTGGCGATGGTGCTCGAAGCCGGAGGCCTGCGCGTCGATCCGGAGACTTTGCGGCCCGAGGTCTACCTTCCCGACCGGCACGGCAGCCTGCAAATCGAGATGCTGGCGGCGGCCCGCCGCAACGGCTTCGTTGCGGTCGAGCTGAACCCGAGCCTTTCCGATCTGATCGCCGAGATCGCGGCGGGAAATCCCGTGGTCGTCCTCCAGAACCTGGCCCTCGACTGGCATCCGGTGTGGCACTACGCCGTGGCGGTCGGCTATGACCTGAGCGCCCAGCGCATCGTTCTGCACTCGGGCATGGAGCGCCGTATGGAAATGCCCCTCGCCACCTTCGAGCGCACCTGGAAGCGCAGCGGCTACTGGGCGATGCTCGCCCTGCCTCCCGGGCGTCTGCCCGCGAGCATCAAGGCGGCGGACTATCTCGGCGCCGTGGCAAAGCTCGAGAAGGCAGGCCCGCGCGGGTCCGCGCACGCGGCTTATCAACGCGCGCTCGAGCGCTGGCCCGACCAGCTCACGGCGCTCATCGGGCTGGGGAATACCGCGTACCGCGCCGGCGACCTGCAGGAGGCCGAGCAGGCCTTCCGGCGCGCGACGGTCGCCCATCCGGAATCGGCCGCGGCGCACAACAACCTCGCGCAAACGCTCGCCGATCTCGATCGCTACGACGAAGCCCTAGCGGAGGCGCGCGTGGCGGTCGGCCTGGGGGGGCCCTTCGAAACGACTTCCGTGCACACGCTCGACGCGATCGTCGCGCGCGCTCCCAATCCCGGACTTCGGGACGCCGGCCGCTAGGTCGTCCCCGGAGTGAACGTCCATGGATCGCGGGACGTCCCCGCGCAGTTTCTGGAACGGCCTGCGCCAGATTCTTTCCCACGGCGCAGTGACCATTCTCGCGGTGGCCATCGCGTTCTCGCTTCCCGGGTTCGCCAACTACATCCTTAACGAGTGGTGGCCCGAGGTCGAGAACAACGCAAGCCTGCTCCTCGCGACCGAGATCGCTCTGGCTTCCGTTCTCGCGGTCGTGTTCAACCTGGCGACCGTCGCCTGGGATCACCGCCAGCGCGTCCTGACCGCGCGGCTCGTGTCCCTGGTCCACGCGCGCAACGCGAACCCCGGCTGGTGGTCGCGCCGCCGGGAGCGCGCGCTCGTGAACCAGCTGACGACGGCGCGCGACGCCTATGTGCTTACCCTGACGGGATACGACACTCTGGTGGCGGAGGACAGCCTGCTTCGCCCCGTGATCGGCAAGGCGTATGAGATCCGCGTGATGCTGGTGAATCCGGTCGGCCAGGGGCTTCGCCAGCGCGCCGAGTCCCTGCCGTCGGAAGTGACGGTGCTCACGCTGCACACCGAGATCGAAGCGACCATCGGAGCGCTATCCGCGCTGCGCAAGTACGGAAAGAAGGTGAAGCTCAAGTTCTACGACGAGGAGCCTTTCTGGAAGATCGTCGTGCTGGGCGACTATCTCTGGGTGCAGCACTGTCACAGCGGCTTCGTGGTCAGGGAGCAGCCCGAGTACGTGTTCGCGCTGCAGCACACGGAGCCCCGCCACGGGCTCTTCGTTCCCTTCTACATGATCTTCCTGAACTACTGGAACGACCCGCGCCACCCCGAGTACGACTTCGACACGAACGAGCTGGTATACCGCGACGCCGGAGGAAGGGAGACCAGGCGCGAGCTCCTCGGCGTGCCCAT
>DASSJA010000377.1:0-2654 GCA_035691445.1 Burkholderiales bacterium
GAGCCTTAACGTTGCGCCGCCACCTGCCCGGAGATCCGTGAGCGACCTACTCGACATTCTGAACGAAGAGCTGAAGGGCAAGTACGTCCTCCAGCGGGAGTTGGGTCGCGGCGGCATGGCGACGGTGTTCTACGCCGAGGATGTGAAGCATGGCCGGGGGGTCGCCATCAAGGTGCTCCATCCCGACGTCGCCGCCTCGATGGGACAGGACCGATTCCTGCGTGAAATCGAGATTGCCGCCAGGCTGCAGCACCCCCACATCCTCGCGCTCTACGATTCCGGCACCGCCGGCAATCACTTCTACTACGTCATGCCGTTCGTGGAGGGCGAGTCGCTCCGCGACCGCCTGGACCGCGAAAAGCAGCTCGGTCAGGAGGACGTCCTCAATATCACCGCGCAGGTGGCGAGCGCGCTGGGGTATGCGCACAGCCGGGGCGTAGTCCATCGCGACATCAAGCCCGAGAACATCATGCTGTCCGGGGACACGGCGATCGTCGCCGACTTCGGCATCGCGCGGAGCGAAGGGGCGGGGCACTCGCTGACCCAGACGGGCACGATCATCGGGACGCCGACGTACATGAGTCCCGAGCAGGGAACGGGCTCCCCCGACATCGACGGCCGGACCGATCAGTACAGTCTCGCGTGCGTGGTGTACGAGATGCTCGTCGGTGCGCCGCCGTTCACGGGACCCACGGTGCAGGCGGTGATCGCGCGGCATTCGATGGATCTCGTCTCGCCGCCCTCGATCGTACGCGAGTCCATTCCGGACACGATGGAGACCGCGCTGCTCCGGGCGCTCGCGAAGACGCCCGCCGACCGGTATCCGACGATCATCATGTTCGCCGAGGCGCTGGGGCGGCCGTCGACCATCACGGCGGCGCAGCGGCGGCGGACGATGGGCGGGATGCAGGCCGCTCCCGGCGGCCGGACGCTGCCGTGGAAGCTGATCGCGGGCGGCGCGGGCGCCGCCCTCGTGCTGGCCATCGGATTCATCGCCTTGCGAGGCCTCGGCGGGCACCGAACCGCCGGAACGATCCAAGGGCCTGATCCGCGGAAAATCGCCGTCCTCTACTTCACGGATCGGTCCAGCAACAAGTCCCTCGGGTACGTGGCCGACGGGTTGACGGAGGCGTTGATTCACGACCTCGCGACCGTGCAGACGCTCAAGGTGATTTCGCCGAACGGCGTCGCGCCGTATCGCGGCACCTCGGTGCGGCAGGACAGCATCGCCAGAGCCCTGTCGGTCGGCACCATCATTTCGGGATCGGTGGAAACCGTCGGCGATTCGCTGCTGCTGTCGGTCTCGATGTCGGACGCGATCGGCGGAAATGAGATGGGCAGCGCGCGTCTCTTCGCCCCGAAGGGGAACATTCTCGCCTTGCAGGACACGCTGGCCGGCGAGGTGTCGCGTGTCCTCCGGCCGAAGCTCGGTCAGGAAGTGGACCGGCTGACATCACGCGCGGGGACGGGCAGCAAGGAGGCGTGGGACCTGGTGGAGCAGGCTGCCGGGTTCGACCGGCAAGTCGAGCCGCTCCTCGCATCCAACGACACTGCCGCGGCGGCCCGGGCGCTGGCGAACGCGGACTCCGTGCTGGCAAAGGCGAGCAAGCTCGATCCCAAGTGGACGACGCCGGTGATCGAGCGCGGCTGGATCGCGTGGCATCAGCGGCACGTGAAAGGGTTCGCGAACAAGGATGCGACCGATCAGTGGACCAGGCAGGGGATCGACTTCGCGAATCAGGCCCTCAAGATCGGCCCCGATTCCGCGGCGCTCCACCTGCGCGGCACCATGGAGTACATCCGGTACGCGTTCAACCTCGACCCGCGTCCCCTCACCAGCGATCAGTTGCTGCACGCGGCCGAGGAGGATCTGAGGGCGGGGGGTGAGGACCTGGCGAACCCCCGGCGCGCGGAGGCGCTCACGCTGCTGGCGCATCTCGAGGCGCGGATTTCCGAATCCGCCCAGGCGAAAGTGTTCGCCTCGCAGGCGTACGACGCCGATCCGTACCTCGCGGACGCGGACGAAACGATCTGGATGCTCTATGCCACATCGCTGGACTTGGGCGACCGGAACGAATCATCCCGGTGGTGCCAGGAAGGCGTGCGCCGTTTCCCGGACGAGAGCTATTTCACCGAGTGCCAGATCTCTCTGTACGCGCTCAAGGGCGGGCCCAAGGCGGACATCCCGCACCTCTGGAAGATCCTCGACCAGAATGTTCTGCAGTATGCCCCTCCCGAACGCGACTTTCGGCGGACCCGCGGGTCGCTGCTGGTGGCGATGGCGATCGCGAACGCGGGATTGAAGGACAGCGCGCGGAACGTGGCCCTGCGCGCGCGGGCGGCGGAGAAGGCCGACCAGTCGGGGGACCTGTATTACACGGAGATGTTTCTGCGCAATATGCTCGGCGACCGGAAGGAAGCCCTGGACCTCCTGGCGGCGTATCTCGCGTTGAATCCGCAGGAACGTCCCAACGTCGCGAAAGATCGGACGTGGTGGCTCGACGGACTTCGCGATGATCCGCAGTTCAAAGCGCTCGTCGGTTCCCGCTAAGAGAAGTGTTGGACTCGCGCCCCACTATGGCGCGGCTGCGGCACTCGCAAGTCAGCCGTTTTCGGGCGTTCTTTCTGGCGCGCTTTCTGCTATCTCGCACTGT
>DASSJA010000378.1:0-2593 GCA_035691445.1 Burkholderiales bacterium
ATGCGGCGTGGCTCGCGCGCTGGTACGGCCTCACGGCGCAGCCTCCGCGTCATGCGTTCCGCTCCGGACGCCACGCCTTGGTCGCGGCGAACGGTCGGTGGCTGCTCGATGGCCGCATATCGGGGGAGAAGCTCCCGCGGCCGCTCGGCCTGATCGCAGTTCCCGGCATGGTGATCGTGGCGAGCGACGCGTCGCTGTATATATACCGCGAGGACGGCGCGCTCGTCGACCGAGTGGAGAAAAGCGCGTTGCCCGGAACTCCCGTGTTGGCGATCGGGTCCGGCGCACGGCAATTCGTTCTGCGAACGGCTTCGGGCACGTTCGCGAGCGCGGACGCTCTGTCCTGGCGCCCCGCGCGGCGCGACGCGATCGCGTGGTCGGCGCCCGCCGAGCTCTCCGCGGCTGAGCGCGAGAGGTACGGCGTGTTGCTGGAGCCGGGTATTTCCGTGCAACGGCTGCTCCTCGATTTGCACAGCGGGAGATTCGCCGGCCGCTACGGGCCGCTAGCCGTCGATCTTCTTGCGGCGTTGCTCGCTGTCCTGTCGCTCAGCGGCGCCTGGCTGTTCCTCAAGCGGAGACACGGTCGGGAGCGGCATTGACCTCGCGAATGAATCGTCTGGTCCTTGTGTCGGCGGGCTTCGTCGCGCTTTCGGCCATACCGTCCCGGGCGGCCGAATACCGCGAAAGCTCCTATGTTTTCGGGACGATCGCGCAGATCACCGTCGTCGACTCCGACGCGGCGCGGGCGCAGACCGCCATGAGACGGGTTTTCCGCGAGTTCGACCGGATGCAGCGTGAATTGCACGCGTGGAAGGAGGGCGACCTGGTCGCGCTAAATCGGGCGATCGCGCGCGGCGAACGGAATGTCCGCACGACACCGGAGATCACCGCGCTCATCCTCCGATCGCGGCGCCTCGCCGCGCAATCCGGGGGTCTATTCAATCCCGCGATAGGCAGGCTGGTGAGCCTCTGGAGTTTTCACCGCGACAAACCCGGCGGACCTGTGCCGGATGCGCAGGACATCCGGCGCCTGGTCGAGGCTCATCCGCGCATGAGCGACTTGAGCGTTCGGAACGAACGGGTGACGAGCGCAAATCGCGCGGTGCAGCTGGATTTCGGGGGTTACGCCAAGGGCTATGCGCTCGACCGCGCCGCCGAGCTTTTTCGCGCCGCGGGGGTATTGAACGCGCTCATCGACATCGGCGGCAACGCAATGGCCCTCGGCCGCCATGATGGACGGGCGTGGCGGGTTGGCCTGGATTCACCGCGTGGCGCGGGCCTGCTCGCGACGCTCGATCTGAACGACGGGGAAGCCGTCGGAACCTCCGGCGACTACCGGCGCTACTACGAGATCGACGGCAAGCGCTACGCGCATATCATCGATCCGCGCACGGGATATCCGGTTTCCGGAGTCGAGTCGGTCACGGTCCTCATACCGCGGGGCGCAGAAGCGGGTGCGCTCTCCGATGCGGCCTCCAAGCCGATTTTCATCGAAGGGCCGGGACGATGGAAGGAAGCCGCCGCACGCATGGGCGTTTCCTGCGCGATGCTCGTAGACGCGGATGGCGTGGTGCACATTACCCGCGAGCTGAAGGCGCGGCTGCGCTTTGCCGACCCGGCAGGGCGGCTCAAACCTGCCGCACGTATTCGTAATCCACTGCCAGGTTGTTGATGCCCCGGTCGGGAGCGGCAATCCACGCCGCCATCTTCCCGGGTTGAACGACGCGCTGCATCAGGGTTCGGACAAACGCTCTGTCGGATTCGCCGGGAATCCAGCCGGGCAGGCGGCGCGCGAATTCCTCGCGGCTGACAGGTCTGCCTTCGAGGTCGGTTGGTACGTTCGCCCAGGCGCCGATCGCACGGCGGAAGCGGCTGCTCGGCAGCTTCAGCTCGAAGCCGTGTCCCGCTCGCCTGATCAGCATGTTCCAGCGCTTCAGTCCGATCTCGCAATCCTTGACGTAGGCGTTGCGCAGCACCTCGTTCATCGCGTTGCGCATGCCTACGGTCTCTTTCTTCACGCCTCCCTGGCCGTCGGGAAGCTCCAGCTCGCAGCTCGCGTCGGCGCAGACGTGATCCTGGTATTGGGTAGTCTCGTCGGGTCGTCCCTTGATGCCGCTCGCAAAGGAGCTCGCGGCGTTCGAGGAGACTTCCGACCCGAAGAGGTCGAGAGAGGAGCTGAACCAGAAATTCAGATAGCGCTGCAGAAGCGGCAAATCCACCGCCCCCTGGAGGCGGATCGCCTCCGTATCGTCGGTGCCGATCTCCTTCATCACCTCCAGGGTTCTCCTGACCACGCGCGCGAGGCCGGTCTCGCCGACGAACATGTGGTGCGCTTCCTCTGTCAGCATGAACCGGCAGGTGCGGGCGAGCGGATCGAACGAGGACTCGGCGAGGCTCTTCAGCTGGAACTTGCCGTCGCGGTCCGTGAAGTAGGTGAAGCACAGGAACGACAGCCAATCCTCGATCGGCTCGTTGAACGTACCGAGGATGCGCGGCTTGTCGACGTCGCCCGAATGACGCGCGAGGAGCTCCTCCGCTTCCTCGCGGCCGTCCCTCCCGAAATACGCATGCAGCAGGTACACCATCGCCCACA
>DASSJA010000379.1:0-6641 GCA_035691445.1 Burkholderiales bacterium
TCGTCACCGGCAACCTGTTCGGCGACATTCTGTCGGACGAGGCGTCCATGCTGACCGGTTCGATCGGCATGCTTCCCTCGGCCTCGCTGGACGAAAAGGGCAAGGGCCTGTACGAGCCGATTCACGGGTCCGCGCCCGATATCGCCGGACGGAATATCGCCAACCCCCTCGCGACCGTCCTCTCGGCCGCGATGATGCTGCGCTACAGCCTCGACCACGATGCCGCCGCGCTGCGCGTCGAGAATGCGGTGAGGAAAGTCCTGTCCCAGGGGTACCGCACCGCGGACATTTTCCGGGCGGGCGCGCGCAGGGTGGGGACCCGGGAAATGGGCGACGCCGTGGTCGCCGCTCTGGGGTGATCCGGTAGGCTTTTGGCGGCGCGGTGCGTTAGCATACTCAAATAGACGATCGGGAATCGAGATGAAACGAGTCGGATTCGTCGGGTGGCGCGGGATGGTCGGATCGGTGCTGATGCAGCGCATGCACGCCGAGCGCGATTTCGCGCTCATCGAGCCCGTATTTTTTTCGACCTCTCGCGCAGGACAGATCGGGCCTTTCATCGGGAAGGAAACTGCTCCGCTCAAGGATGCGAAGAACGTCAAGGAGCTCGCCTCGATGGACATCGTCGTCTCCTGCCAGGGCAGCGACTACACGAACGAGGTCTTTCCCGAATTGCGCGCGTCGGGGTGGAAGGGCTACTGGGTGGACGCTGCCTCGGCCCTTCGCATGCGGGACGACGCGGTCATCATCCTGGATCCCGTCAACATGGAGCTGATCAGCGACGCGCTCTCCCGGGGGGTGCGCAACTATATCGGGGGCAACTGCACCGTGAGCCTGATGCTCATGGGCATGCACGGCCTCTTCAAAGCCGGCCTGGTCGAGTGGGTGACCGTGATGACCTATCAGGCGGCTTCGGGCGCCGGCGCGGAACACATGCGCGAGCTGATGCGACAGATGGGGTTCGCGCATCAGGCCGCGACAGCGGCTCTGGAGGATCCCGCCGGAGCCATCCTCGACGTAGACAAGGCAGTGACCTCCGCTCTGCGGGACGCTGCGCTTCCGAGCGCCCAGTTCGGTTACCCGCTCGCGGGCAGCCTGCTTCCCTGGATCGACAAGGACCTCGGCAACGGCCAGAGCCGAGAGGAGTGGAAAGGGCAAGCGGAGGGCAACAAGATTCTCGGGCGCGAAAAGCTCCCGATCCCGATCGACGGCGTGTGCGTGCGCATCGGCGCGATGCGCTGTCACAGTCAGGCGCTGACCGTGAAGCTCAAGCGCGACCTGCCCGTACGCGAAATCGAACAGATTCTCGCCGAGGCGAACGATTGGGTGAAAGTCGTTCCGAACGACCGCGAATCCAGCCTGCGCGAGCTTACCCCCGCGGCGGTGAGCGGGACGCTCGAAGTACCGATTGGACGCGTCCGCAGGCTCGCGCTCGACAGGAACGGGTCCTATTTCTCCGCTTTCACCGTCGGCGACCAGTTGCTTTGGGGCGCTGCCGAGCCACTCCGGCGAATGCTGCGTATTCTCGTCGATGCTTCGTCTTAGCCGGCCGCGCTGTTCGAGCCCTTCACGGTTCTCCCCGGTATTTCGGTCCAAAATTCGTTAAACTCCTTGAAAAATAGGAGCTTGACGCTATTTCCGACGTGAAAGTTGAGCTTGCAAGGCTAAGGCCATGATGGTATTTTAGTTTGTTTCCACTTAGGTTCTCAGGGTGGCAAGTGGGGAGCTTCGCCTCTAAAACTTGTTTGGCGGCAGCCGCGAGCCTGGCTTTGCCCTCGCTTGCCTGGGCCGCGGGCTTGGGAAAGTTGTCCGTGCAGTCTACGCTGGGGCAGCCCCTCAAGGCCGAAATCGAGATCGTTTCCTTGCAGCGCGGAGAGGGCGACACCCTCGGAGCGCGGCTTGCGCCCGTGGATATTTTCCGGCAAGCCAATATCGAGCTGAATCCCGCCCTGATGTCGGTGAAATTCGCCGTCCAGCGCAAGCCCGGCGGGCAATATGTCATGGCCCTCACCTCCACCCAGCCGATCAATGAGCCCTTTGTCGACATGCTGGTGGAGCTGAACTGGTCTAACGGGCGCTTGGTCCGCGAGTACACTTTTCTGCTCGATCCGCCGGAGTACGCCGGACCCACAAAACTTGACACGAGTCAGGCCCCCGCCGAGGCGCCGGCCGAAGCACCGACGGCGCTTGGGCCGGGAGAGGAGGCCGCTCCGGCTGAAGCCGCGCCCTCCGTAGCGTCTGCTCCGGTGCAAGCGATACCAGCGGAGCCCGCCGCAACCGTTCCGAGCACGCCCGTGGAGCAACCGGGTGCCTCGTCACCCATGACAGCGGCGGAACCGCAGACGTCTGCGCAGGGTGCGGCCGGGGAACCGGCTGCGCCAACGCAGGTTCAGGTGCTCCCCGTTCAGGTCAAGCCCACCGGACCCGAGCCGGCTCAGGTTGACGCTGCATCTGCCGCACCGCCGGTGCCCGAGCTCGTCCAGGAGCCCGGAGTCTCGGACACTTACGAAGTCGTGCGCGGCGATACGCTCTCGAAAATCGCCAACCGCAACCGGATCGAGGGTGTCACCCTGCAGCAGATGCTGGTAGCGCTGTTTCGCGCGAACCCGGGTGCGTTCGTGGCCGACAACATGAACCGTCTGCGCGCCGGCAAGATCATCAACATCCCGGACCGGGATAGCGTCGAAGGCGTCGCGGCAGCGGATGCTCGGCGCATCGTTTCCGCGCAGTACGCCGATTTCAACGATTACCGGCGCAGCCTGGGGACCGCTGTGGCATCGGCGCCCGCTTCTCAAGGCGCTGCCCGTCAGGCATCGGGCCAAATCAGTCCGCCCAGGGAAGAAAAGGCGCTTCCGTCCAAGGAAATGCCGAAGGATGAACTGCGACTCTCCCGCGCCGGCGATACCAAAGGCGGCGGCAAGGGAGCAGCGACTGCGGCGGCCGACGACCTGGCAGCAAAGGACAACGCGCTCAAGGAGGCGAACGAGCGCATCGCGCTCCTGGAAAAGAACCTCAAGGATTTGCAGAAGCTGACGGAACTGAAGAGCGAGGCCGGTACTCAGGCCCAGCAGCGAGCCGAGGCGGCAAAAGCACCCGCCGCGAAGGCCGAGCCCGCCAAGGCGCCACCGGTGGCAAAGGTGGAGCCGATCAAACCCCCCGAGCCCGCGAAAGCCGCGCCCAAGGCAAGCGACGCAGCGAAAGCTCCCGAAGTCGCAAAGGCGCCGGCGCCCAAAGCAGCCGAAACAGCAAAAGCCGCCCCGCCCGCCAAAGCGCCGGACAAGGGTCCAGACGCGGCCAAAACGTCTGCCGCCGCGAAAGCCCCGGAGGCAGCCAAGGCACCGGAGCCGGCAAAGGCCCTGGAGCCGCCGAAAGCCCCGCAAGCGGCGACGGCACCGGAGGCTGCGAAGGCTCCCGCGCCTTCGGTCAAGGCGCCGGAGCCCGCGAAAGCCGAGGCCGCAAAGGCCGCTGCCAAGGCGGCACCCAAGAAGGCCGCACCCCAGTCGGTCGAAGTGAGCTTCTTTGACGATTTGCTTGATAACCCGATGGCGCTCGGGGGTGCGGGCGGTGCAGTGATATTGCTTGCGGGCTACGCGGCGTACGCCTGGCGCAGGAAACGCAGCGCGCAATTCGAAAACAGCATCATGAGCGTGGTGCCTACGGACGCAGACTCGGTCCTGGGGAGCGCCGGCGGCCGCAACGTGGACACGAATTCCAGCTCGCTTCAGAGTGATTTCAGCCAAGGCGTCGGCAAGAGCGATACCGAGGAGATCGACCCGGTCGCGGAAGCCGACGTCTACATGGCCTACGGGCGCGACGCTCAGGCTGAGGAGATCCTGAGAGACGCGCTCGCCAAGGATTCGAGCCGTCAGTCGATTCGCGTGAAATTGCTGGAGATCTACGCCAACCGAAAGGACACCAGGTCCTTCGAAGCGGCCGCGAACGAGCTGCGCGCCGCGACCGGAGGGCGAGGGGCGGAATGGGCGAAGGTCGCCAGTCTGGGATTGTCGATTGACCCGACCAACCCGCTTTACGGCGGCAAGCCCGGAAGCGCGCCCCAGGGAGCTCTCCCTCAGGGATTCAACGAAACGGCGCAGATGCCCGCTTTCAACCTCCCCACCACCACCGCGCCTGCCATGGAAACCGCGGCGCCGCTCAACATCGACTTCGACATCGGCACTTCAACAAGCGCAGGCGCGGCTCCCCTGCCGGACCTCGATCTGGGGGTCGGATCGGCCTCGGCGGCCGCGCCCGCGGCGGGTCTCGATTTCGATCTCGGACTGGGCGGGGACAAATCCGCCGGGACGGGTCCGGCCGCTGCGGCGTCCGCCGCCTCTCCCGCAGCGGAGCCCGCCCTGAGCATCGATTTCGACCTCCCGATCGGCAACCAGTCGACGGAATCGGCCGCAGCCGAGACCGCATTCCCGGCTTCCTCCCCTCCCGCCACGGAGTTGGGCTCGATTGATTTCGATCTGGGCACGCCGGCCGCGGGAGGATCGGGGACTGAAGCGCCCAACGCGCCCTCAATAGATCTGGGCTCCATCAGCCTCGATCTGGGCACTCCCGCCGGCGGGAACGGCTCGGGCGGCGCTCCGGACGCGCGATGGCAGGAGGTCGCGACCAAGCTCGATCTTGCGAAGGCGTACGAGGAGATGGGCGACAAGGACGGTGCCCGCGAGCTGCTGAAGGAAGTCGTCAAGGAAGGCGACACGGCACAGCAGCAGCAGGCGCAGACGATGCTCCAAGCGCTCGGCTGATCTCCACCGGGATTCTCGGTAAGCAATCGGCGCCTCGTGCGCCGATTGCTGTTTTCGGGAACGCAAAAAATGAAATTCGCCATTGGAGTGAGCTACTGCGGGGCGGGTCTGGAAGGATGGCAATCGCAGCCGTCCGGCAATACCGTCCAGGACCGACTCGAACGCGCGCTCTCGGAAATCGGCGGCGAGCGGATCGCCCTGACCGGCGCCGGTCGCACCGACGCGGGCGTTCATGCGAGCGCGCAAGTCGCGCATTTCGAGACTGCCGCGGCTCGCCCGGAGTCGGCCTGGGTGCGCGGTGCGAACTCCCTTCTCCCCGCCGGGATCGCGGTGCAATGGGCTACGCCCGTCGCGGAAGATTTTCATGCGCGCTATTCGGCCGTTTCGCGAAGCTACCGCTATGTGCTATACAACCATCCGGTGCGGCCGGCGTTGCTCGCGGGACGCGCCGGATGGTTTCATCTTCCCCTGCACGTGGAAAAAATGCGCGAGGCATCCGATCATCTCGTCGGAGAGCACGATTTTTCGACTTTTCGCTCAGCGGAATGCCAGGCAAGGAGCCCGGTAAGGATCATGGAAAGCGCGGTCATACGAACAAGCGGCGCATATCTTCTGTTCGATTTCACGGCAAACGCGTTCCTGCATCACATGGTGCGCAATATCGTCGGCGCCCTCGTCTACGTCGGGAAGGGCAAGCACCCGCCGGAGTGGATCGCCGAGCTGCTGGTCGCGCGCGACCGGCGGCTCGCGGCGCCGACCTTTGCGGCCGACGGCCTGTATCTCTCCAGGGTGTGCTACGACGCGCGCTGGTGCCTGCCGGCCTTTCCCCAGATGATGCCGTTTGACGCGGGCCGCATCCGGTGAGAACGCGAGTCAAGATTTGCGGCATCACGCGCGTCGAGGACGCCCAGGCCGCCGCGGCACAGGGCGCCGATGCGATCGGGCTGGTTTTCTACCGCCCGAGCCCGCGCTGCGTGACGCGCGAGCGCGCGCGGCAGATCGTCGAGGCCACGCCCGCCTTTGTCGCGACGGTGGCGGTGTTCGTCAATCCCGCCGCCGACGAAGTGGAGGCGGTGATCGGCGAGTGCGGGGTGACGCTGCTGCAGTTCCATGGGGAGGAGTCTCCCGATTTTTGCGCCGGCTTTTCGCGCCCCTACATCAAGGCGGCGCGGATTCGCCCGGAACTGGATTTGCTAAAATATCTCTCGCCTCATACGGCTGCACGCGCCTGGATGCTCGACGCCTTTCACGAGGATCTGTGGGGCGGCACCGGAGGGGCGTTCGACTGGGGCTTGGTGCCGCGAGGCATGGCGAAGCCGGTCATCCTCTCAGGGGGCCTGACGATTGCCAATGTCGCCGACGCGGTCAGACGTGTCAGGCCGTACGCGGTCGACGTATCGACCGGCGTCGAGGCCTCCAAGGGAGTCAAGGACGCTGCGAAAATCGCGGCTTTCATCGGAGCAGTAAAGCGTGAAGATAGCTGACCTTCCGGACGAGCACGGCCATTTCGGTCCGTACGGCGGCATCTTTGTGGCCGAAACGCTGGTGCACGCCCTGGACCAGCTCAAGCTCGCCTATGAACGATGCCGCGAGGATCCGGAGTTCATCGCCGAGTTCGAGCACGAGCTCAAGCATTACGTCGGCCGACCCAGTCCGGTCTACCACGCGAAACGCTGGTCGGGGATGCTCGGTGGCGCGCAGATCTACCTCAAGCGCGAGGACCTCAACCACACCGGGGCCCATAAGATCAACAATACCATCGGGCAGGCGCTGGTCGCGCGGAGCATGCGCAAGCCGCGTGTGATCGCGGAGACCGGCGCCGGGATGCACGGTGTCGCAGCCGCGACGGTGGCGGCGCGCTACGGCCTGGAATGCGTGGTGTACATG
>DASSJA010000380.1:0-5839 GCA_035691445.1 Burkholderiales bacterium
GTGTATCTCGACCTTCCCGCCAGGCTGTTCGCGCAGAGCATCGACGCCGCCGCCGGGAAGAATTCGTTGATCAAGGTCGTAGACCCTGCGCCGCGCCAGCTCCCCGCGCCGGATGCCGTGAAGCGCGCGCTCGACGTACTCAAGGGCGCGAAGAAGCCGCTGATCATCCTCGGCAAGGGAGCCGCCTACGCGCAGGCCGATTCCGAAATCCGCATGCTCGTCGAGCGCAGCGGCATCCCCTACCTGCCGATGTCCATGGCGAAGGGCCTGCTGCCCGACACGCACGAGCAGTGCGCGTCGGCCGCGCGATCCTTCGTCCTGCCCGAGGCCGACGTGGTCGTGTTGATAGGCGCCCGCCTGAACTGGCTGCTTTCGCACGGCAAGGGCAAGACCTGGGGCGGCAAGGACCACAAGGCCTGGGGCGGCCAGAGGTTCATCCAGATCGACATCTCGCCGCAGGAGATGGACAGCAACGTCCGCATCGACGCGCCGGTGGTCGGCGACATCGGGTCCTGTGTATCGGCGCTGCTCTCCGGTATCGGCCCCGGTTGGCCGAAGCCGCAGGCGGACTGGCTCGGCGCCGTCGCCGATCGCAAGAGCAAGAACGTCGCCAAAATGGCCGAGACGCTGGCGAAGAATCCCACGCCGATGAATTTCCACAGCGCGCTCAACGTGGTGCGGGATATCGTCAAGGCGAACCCGGACGCGATGTTCGTCAACGAAGGCGCCAACGCGCTCGACTTCACCCGCAGCATCGTCGACATGTACAAACCGCGCAAGCGCGTGGACGTCGGCACCTGGGGCGTGATGGGAATCGGCATGGGCTTCGCCGTCGCGTCCGCGGTCGTGACGAAGCAGCAGGTGATCGCGATCGAGGGGGACAGCGCGTTCGGCTTCTCCGGCATGGAGGTCGAGACGATCTGCCGCTACAACCTGCCTGTCTGCGTGGTCATCATGAACAACAACGGCGTCTACAAGGGCACCGACGTCAACGCGAGCGGCGGTCCCGACGTGGCGCCCACCGTGTTCGTCAAGGGCGCGCGTTACGACAAGCTGATGGAGGCATTCGGCGGCGTCGGCGTGAACGCCACGACCCCGGCTGAATTGCGCCGGGCGATGGAAGAAGCCGTCCGCTCGCGCAGGCCTACGCTCGTCAACGCGGTCATCGACGAGACCGCGGGCACCGAAAGCGGGCGCATCACGAGCCTGAACCCGAACGCCAAAAAGAAATAGCCATGGAAGCACTCAAGGGAGTCCGCATCCTCGACATGACGCACGTCCAGGCGGGTCCGACCTGCTCGCAGCTCCTCGCGTGGATGGGGGCCGACGTCATCAAGTTCGAGAACCCCCAGGGCGACGCGACGCGCGGCCAGCTGCGCGACGTGCCGAACGCCGATTCGCTCTACTTCACCATGCTCAACTGCAACAAGCGCTCGATCACGGTGAACATGAAGAGCGCGGAAGGCAAGACGGTGTTCGTCGATCTGCTGAAGAAATGCCACATCGTCATGGAGAACTTCGGGCCGGGCGTGCTCGACCGCTTCGGGTTTTCCTGGGAGAAGATCCACAGCATCAATCCCAAGATCGTGATGGGTTCGATCAAGGGCTTCGGATCGTCGGGTCCGTACGCGGACTTCAAGGCCTATGAAAACGTCGCGCAGGCGATGGGCGGCGCTATGAGCACGACCGGCGTGCCGGACGGCCCGCCTTTCGTGACGGGCGCGCAGATCGGCGACTCCGGTACAGGCCTGCACCTCGCGATCGGCTTGCTCGCGGCGCTGAATCAGGCGAACCGCACCGGCGAGGGCCAGTACGTCGAGGTCGCGATGATGGACGGGGTGATGAACCTGTGCCGGGTCAAGTTCCGCGACCACCAGCGGCTCACGCGCGGTGCGCTCTCCGAGTATTCGGTGCCGACCTACCAGGGGATGGGCGACGTGCCGCGCGCGGGCAACGATTCGGGCGGCGGTCAGCTCGGAAACGCCGTCCACTGCAAGCCGCACGGCGCGAACGACTGGCTCTACGTCGTGGTGCAGGAGGCCGTGTGGGACGATCTTGCAAAGCGCATCGGTCCGGAAGTGGGTGTCCCCGAGCTAGCGACCGACCCGCGCGTGGCCTCCATTGGCGAGCGCCGCAAGAACCAGCAGCTCGTCTGGACGCTGCTCAACAAGTTCGCCGAGAGGTACACCAAGCGCGAGCTCATGGCGATCCTCAATCCGCTCGACGTTCCCTGCGGCCCCATCATGAGCACCGAGGACCTCGCCACCGATGAGCACGTGCGCGGCCGCGACATGTGGGTCGAGCTCGACCACCCCCAGCGCGGCAGGTGGTACAACGTCGGTATGCCGATCAAGCTGTCGGCCTCGCCGGCCGTGATCAAGCGCTCGCCGATGCTCGGCGAGCACACCGACGAAGTCCTGAAGGAAGTCCTCGGCTACGACGAGTCGAAGGTCGCGAGCCTGAAACAGGCCGGCGCCTTCTCGGTACCGCCGAAAAAGGCGGCCTAGCCGTGAAGATAGCGATCATCGGGCAGCAGGACTTCGGCAAGGCGGTCCTCGAAGCGTTTCTCGCACGCGGCGACCAAGTGGCAGGAGTCTTCTGCGCGCCGGAAAAGGAAGGCGCGAAACCCGATGTGTTGAAAACCACGGCCCAGGAAAAGGGGGTCAGGGTCTTCCAGTTTCCTTCACTGAAAGGCGCGGAGGCCGCGGCAGCGATGAAAGGCCTCGGCGCCGAGATCGGTATCATGGCTTTCGTCCTGCAATTCGCACCTCAGGAGTTCGTGAAGATTCCGAAGCACGGCACGATCCAGTATCACCCTTCGCTGCTTCCGAAATACCGCGGCCCTTCATCCATCAATTGGCCGATCATTCGTGGCGACGCCAAGACCGGTCTGACCATTTTTCGCCCGACGGACGGTCTCGACGAAGGCCCCGTGATCCTGCAGAAGGAGACACCGATCAGCGCCGACGATACGCTGGGGAGCGTCTACTTCGACCGGCTCTTCCCGATGGGCGTGAAGGCGATGCTCGAGGCCGCCGACCTCGTTGTGGCGGGCAAGCACCGCGAAATCGTTCAGGACGAGGCCCGCGCGAGCTACGAAGGCTGGTGCCGCGCCGCCGAGGCGAAGATAAATTGGGCGAACCACGTCGATTTCATCTACAACGTGATACGCGGCTGCAATCCCGCTCCGGGGGCCTGGACCACGCTGAATGGCAAGAAGCTGCAGATCTTCGACAGCCGCAAGCACACCGTGCGCACGTTCGGCGCCGTGAAAGGCAAGATCGGTGAAATTTCGGAGATAGGCCCTCAGAGTTTCTTCGTGACCGCCCAAGGCGGGCGCATCGAAGTGATCAAGGCGAAGCACGAAGACGGCAAGAAAGTCTCCGCACCCGAGCTCGTGGCCCAAAACGGGCTGACACCGGGCTCGATCCTCGGAAGCTAATCCTTCCGCCCCCTCCCGCAATTGGCGCGGGGGCGGTGGCGCCCCGATCCGGCAGGCCGGGCACCCATCGTTTTCGGTGGGGCTCCCCCGATTTGACTGGCTCCAAATTGACTGTAAGAATGCCGCCCAGTGTTTTGTTTATTCAGCAACTTACTGGCGTGGCGTAAAATGCGAGCGATTCGGGGGCTTATCCCCTAGCCAAACAACAATAAAAACAAGCGGGAGAGGCGATGACCAAGGCGGGGTTCTGGAAAAAAGACTGGTTTCTGAGTCTGGCAGCGTCGCTCGCGCTTTTCTTTGCCGGGGGCTCGCAATTGATGCAGAGCCTTGAACGCACCGCCTACGACTGGGGCGTACGCGGGTCCTCCCGCACACCGAGCGACAAGATCGCGGTAATCGCGATCGACGAACAATCGCTCGCGAACCTGGGACGCTGGCCTTGGTCGAGGGAAATCCTGGCCAGGATGACCGACAAGCTTGCGGCCGCCAAGGCGAAGGTCATCGGCAACACGGTCTTCTTCAGCGAACCGCAGCTGGACCCGGGTCTCGCCTACATCAACAAGCTCCTGGAGATCTACGGCAAGCTCGTTCCGGCCGGAGCGGATGTGAATTCGCCGCCGCCCGGAGTATCGCCCGAGCTGGCACAGATCGGTGCGACGCTGCGTGAGGGCGAAGACGCCTTGAATGCCGACCGCAAGCTCGCCGAGAGCTTTCAGAAGGCGGGCAATGTCCTCCAGGCGATGCTGTTCACCTTGGGTGAGCCGCGCGGCAGACCCGATAAGCCGCTGCCGGATTTCGTCGCGAAGAACGCGCTGACCAACGTTTCCAAGGGCGACGATCTGCCCTTGCCTGCCCAAGCGGTTCAATATCCGATCGAGGCGATCGGTCAGGCGGCGACCGCCTTGGGCCACCTCAACCAGAGCCGCGACGTGGACGGCGCCATCCGCGCCGAGCCGCTCGTGATAGGGTACTTCGATCAGTTTTTCCCGTCCCTCTCGATGATGATCGCCGCCAAGAGCCTCAATCTGGGCGTGAGCGACATAAAAGTCCAGCTGGGGGAGGGGGTGAGGGTCGGTAATCTCAAGATCACGACGGATCCGGCTCTGGAGATGAGCACGTTTTTCTACAAGGATCGGGACGGAAAGCCCGCCTTCCAGGTGGATTCGTTCTACGACGTGTATACCGGCAAGATCCCGGCCGACAAGTACGCGGACAAGATCGTCCTTATCGGGGCCACCGCCGCGGGTTTGGGCGACGCGCCGGCAACGCCCATCTCTCCCGCGATGCCGCCGGTGCTGACGCTTGCTCACGCCGTTTCGTCCATCTTGCAGGAGCATTTCTTCGTCAGACCCAGCTGGACGCCTTGGGCGGAGTTCCTGGCGTTCTTGCTCGTCGCCGCTTATCTCATCGCGCTGCTGCCGCGGTTGAGTGCGGGCATGGGCGCGGGCGTCACCGCGGGCATCGTGGCCGCGCTGCTCGCCACGCACTTCGCCATGATGATCGGGCAAGGGATATGGCTGCAGCTCATGCTGCCACTCACCCTTCTGGTCGTCGGGCACGTGCTGCTCGTGACCAAGCGCTTCGTGATGACGGAGCGCGGGAAGGAAGTGTCCGACGCGCAATCGGCCGCCAATGCGCGCATGCTCGGGCTCGCATTCCAGGGGCAGGGTCAGCTCGACATGGCCTTCGACTACTTCCGCAAGGTGCCGCTGGACGACACGCTCATGGACAACCTCTACAATCTGGCGCTGGACTTCGAGCGCAAGCGGCAGTTCAACAAGGCCGAGGCGGTGTTCGGCTACATGGCCGGTCATGATCCGAAATTCCGCGACCTCGAGGCCAAGCTCTCGCGCGCCAAGCAGATGTCGGAAACGGTAATCCTCGGCAGCACGCAAAGCCATCCCGGCGGGAATCTGGTGCTTGGCGGTGGAACCGAGAAGCCCATGCTGGGGCGCTACCAGGTGGAAAAGGAGCTGGGCAAGGGCGCCATGGGCGTCGTTTACCTCGGCAGGGATCCGAAAATCGGGCGGGTAGTCGCAATCAAGACGATGGCGCTCTCCCAGGAATTCGAAGCTGACGAGCTCGCCGAGGTGAAGGAGCGTTTTTTTCGCGAGGCTGAAACGGCCGGGCGCCTGAGCCATCCGAATATCGTGACTATCTTCGATGCCGGCGAAGAGCATGATCTGTGCTATATCGCCATGGAGCTGTTGAAAGGGAAGGATCTGATACCTTTCACGAAGCAGGGCAGTATCCTGCCGATCGAGAAAGTCGTCTCGATCGTCGCAAGGGTCGCCGATGCGCTCGGCTACGCGCACAAGCACAATGTTGTTCACCGCGACGTCAAGCCCGCCAACGTCATGTACGAGCAGGAGAGCGACGTCGTGAAGGTGACCGATT
>DASSJA010000381.1:0-3961 GCA_035691445.1 Burkholderiales bacterium
CTGTTCATCGAGAAGCAGTCGGTGCCGCTCACGCATCTCGAGCAGCTTCTCTATGCAGGCCCTTACACACCTGTCTCCCGCCTGTGGCGTCTTGCCATTGGCGACGACGGCTACGTTGGTGTCCATGACGACCGCGCTCAACCGGCCCGCCTCTTCTTCTTGCGCTCGAGCACCGCCTGGCTCATGGCGGCGATCTCCCCGAGCTCGTCGCCAAAGAAGTCCTTCGGCCAGTTCGTGATGTTTCCGAACTCGTCCAAGTCGAGCGGCGTGAGGCGCGACTCGCCCTTCTCTGTGGAGCAGAAGTAGAGGGCCGCCTGGTCCGCGTGGAGCGTCTCCTCGGCCATCCGGAGCTGCAGGCGTCGCAGCAGGTGCTCGCTGTGGCTCTCCAGGACGATCTGGATGCCACGGGTCTTCACGGCGTCCACCAGCACGTCGGCCAGGCCCGCCTGCACTCGCGGGTGGAGGTGGATCTCCGGCTGCTCGAGGAGGAGCGTGGAGCCTTCCGGGGCGTAGTAGCAGAGGGTGATCACGGGGAGAATCTGGGAGACGCCGAAGCCCACGTCCGTGATCAGCACCTCGGCCGCCTTGGGCGCTCGCCGCACCCAGACCTGAAACAGGCGGCCGTCCTTGGTGATCGGGCGCACCTGGAAGGAGTCGATCAGCCCGAGCTCCTTCAACCATTCGGCGACGCGCTCCTCGACGGTCTGGCGCCGGTGCCCCTTGCCGCGGGAGAGCTTCGCCCCGGATTCGCGGGACGCCAGCAGCGCATCGACGACCCTCTCGCCCCGCCTCCCCATGTCCGCGGGCTGCGCGCCGGCCCAGGAGTACTGGCGCTTCGGGTACTCGCGGAGCGGCCCGAGGTAGAACAGGCGGCTGAACAGCTCCTCGAACTGGAGCTCGAGGTCGGAGAGGAAGCTCGCGTTCTGGTAATAGGCTCGGACCTGGTCCGGGAAGCCGTAGCACTTGACCGGCGGCGGTAGCTTCCAGGGCCGCCCCTGGGTGCGGACGAACTTGAAGCGGCTCTTGAGGTCGTACTCCGGAGCCTTCCGGCTCATCTGGGTCATGGCGAAGGTGTCGCCGGCGAAGCGGTACTCCATCTGCCGGACGACCGGCTTGCCGAGCCCTGGCTCGCCGTTTCCCTGCCACTCGATCTCGGTCCGGAATTCGACGTGGTCGCCTTGTAGGAGCGCCGCGTTTTTCCGTGCCGGGTCGGTGATCGCGAGCGGCTCGGGCAAGGCCCAATCGATGCGCACTTGGAGCGGCTTCTCGAGGTCGTGATCGAAGAGGACGTCCTGAAAGGTCCCCAGGTCGACCAGGCTGCGGTCGTCCCCGAGGTTCAGCACCTGCGCCCGGTCCGGGGACTCCGCGGTCTGCTTGAGCAGGAGGAGCATCTGCAGGATGCTGGACTTGCCGGAGCTGTTGCTGCCGAAGAGCGCGGTGATCGGCGCCAGGCGGACGTCCCCGGTGTCGCGCCAGGACTTGAAATTCTGGAAGGCGAGCTTGGTGAGCATCAGAACAGCTCCTCCTGCTGCGCCGCCGGGACGCGTTCCTCGCGGGCGAGGCGCATGATCTCGGGCCAGCTCTGCACGAGGCCATTGTAGGCGAGCGCCTCCTGCGCCCGCTTCTTGCGCTCGCAGAGGGTGTACAGTCGGTAGCAAAGCTCGCGCGCCACCTCGGCCTTGGCGCCCAACTTGGCCACGAGACCAGCCGCCGCGCTCTCGCCGCCGGCTTCGAGCACGCGGATCAGGTGGTGGACCATTTCCCAGGCCGTGAGGCGAGCGTCTGTCGTGGGATCCCATTCCGCAGGCAAGTCCTTGGGCCGGAGGAGTCGAACCTTACCCCCAGGTGATCTCCTGTCGAGGATGCCAGCATCCTTCAGGCCCTGCACGCTGGTGTTCTTGGCCTTGGAGAGCGTCTCGGCGACACCATACTCGCCCTCGGCGAAGCCGTATTGCTCGAACCACGCTAGTGCCCAGCGGCTGTCGGTGTCGAAGTCGCCCTCCTGCTCAGCGAGAGCCTCGTCAAGATTCTGGTTGATGAGCGCCAGCGCTTCGCGTACGGACAGAGGATTACCCCTGGCGTCGAGCACCTGTGCAAAGCGTGTGTAGACTGCCATGCCCGGCCCAATGGCAGCCTGCGCCAAATCTACGGGAGCAATGTTGCCGCGTTGAAGTTCAGCAAGGGCTGCTGGAAATTCTGACTTGAGCTCGGCAATGAATTCGCGACGAGTAGCCGTGCCCGCATCAGCCCCACGTGGCCGACAGACGAGGACAATGCTCGATGCGAGGGCGTTGGACTCTCTACTGCGCATCCGGCTACTCAGCTCGGTCCGCATAGGCCAAGTGCCGGTTACACCAAAGCCAGCGCGGATCACAGCTTCGAGAAAGGTTTCCCAACCGGTGCTAGCTGTGCTCTCGCTGGTCTTGCTCTCGGCTTGCTTGAACGCATAGAAGATCGTTACGGGGAAGGCTAGGTTCGCCTCTTCTGCTGCACAGCGCATTGCCCGTGTCATTCCTGCGAGGAAAAAAGCTTCAGCCTTCTGTTTGCCACCATGTCTATAGGAGTAAGCAACCAGTTCCTCCGATTTGGGAACTGCTACACTGGAGAAAAGCTCCGGGAAGACCGGCATAAGGCTTTTACGCAGCCAGACGTAAAAAAAATCTGAAAGGTCAGCATAGCCAATGTTGTCGTAATAGGGGGGGTCGGTCGATATCACACTCCCGCGAAGGTCGCCCATCTGCTCGGTAGCGTCATGCTGGAACGATGTTCCTGACGGAGTTCCAATAGGTAGGTAGTCTAGCGGAGCAATGAGGGTTTTCAGAACTGTGTCGAGGCTGCCAACCGAATCGCTGAAGAAGTTCACTTCTGCGAAGTCCCATGTCATCGAGAGCGTCTGTCGAGCAAAGGTGACGCGCACCGTAGCTACACGCGCAGAACGCCCCGTCGCCGTGCGCGATGAACTCGGCCCTGCGTCCCAAGTACAAATTGTGGACCCTTTATCGGCAAGTTTGCTTACCAGAAATCCAAGGTAGATTGCAACAGCATCTGCGTATGTGGTCGCGTTGGCATCAGCAGCAGCTGAGCCATTATTTTCATTGGGCATTCCTGCTGCGATTGCGTCACGTTTCAGACGTTCGTGCGCCTCGCCGACTAAATTGGAGAAAGTAGTCAGCGCCACGAGCTGACGGTTTGTAAAGAGGTCACACCACCGCGTCATACCGTATTCTTGCACTCGAAAGCCGAGCGCCTGCTCGGGCAACTCGGCTTCAGGATAACCCTGTGGCCGCGCACTCAGGGCTACTGCTTCTATGGCTGGAGTTGGCGGCAGATAAATACGCTCATTCTCCCCTTCGGCGACAACGGCCATTAACCGTACACCCATGCGGTGGGCCTTGGCCTCCGTCCTCAGGTACTCGAACGGAATAGGCGTTCCCGACATAAGACAAAGAAACCCGTTCCTGCTGCCGCGAGCCCTGGTGCCACACTTAACGGCCTCCGTATCTTTGGGCTTGCCGACTTGCACCGCAAAACGGTAACAGGGTCCTTCTATCAAGGGCTTTATGTACGCCTCTCGGCCTTCCATAGGTGTGAGGATGAAGCTGGAAGCGAGTGGAACATCTATTTTTGAAAAGGCTGGATTGGGACTCTTCACTGTGCGGACCCAGAGCCAGGCAATTACTGTGAGCTCCCTTTGCACGTATTTCTTCAGATCCGGCCGCTCCTCCGCCATTTCTGCCGTCACTTCGACCTTCGGGTAGAGATGGCCGATTCGCTTCTCCGCCTCGTCGCGCATCCACCGTCCGTAGTAGCGCACGTCCTCGGCGAGACCGTGCGCGCCACGCCACTCGCGCTCGAGTAGCGTCTTCTCGTTCCGCGACTCAGGATTCACCGGGGGCTTGCCGGCGAACTTGGGCGGGATCTCGATCATGGCCTTGTTGATCAGCACCGCCACAGGGTTCAG